>JAEYWA010000190.1 GCA_023431385.1 Bacillota bacterium
GACCTCTACGGGCATACGGCTGGTGACAATGCCTTAATATGTGTAGCCGACATTCTTAAAAGGAGCTTCAGAAAGAATGATTTTATTGCGAGATATGGCGGTGATGAGTTTGTAATAATTGTTGAAATAAGTGAAAAAGCCGAGCTGACAGGTATGATAAACAGGCTTCGAGAGCATGTTGAATACTATAATAGTACAAAAATTTTTCCCTATGAGCTTAGTCTCAGCATTGGTTATGATGTATATAAAACAAAAGCAGGTGTATCAATACAAAAGTTTTATAAGCATATAGACAAACTGATGTATGAAGATAAAAGGGGAAGGGCAATCAGTTAAATACCATATTTACCGGCTTCCTTATCAAAAAAAAAGAGGAAGCTTGGGCGGATTTAGCGTCCAGACCACATAAACTATTATTATCAGTAATACCAATTCCATAATCACATACACATTAATACCTTTTGAACGTATGAAAACAGTATAGCCAAGAAGCTGGCCGACTGTAATGGACATAAGTAGTAATAGTATATCTACAATCAATATCTCCACTCCGAATGCCCCGGTATAAAAGTAATATACAAACAACATAAATATTAAAGAAGCAGCAAAAGAAACAAGCATGCCGGTAAACCACTTATTTATATCAAGACTGTACTTTTTACCTTTTATTATGTAGAAGAATATCCACCAGATCATAATTGGCAGCAGCATTTTGGTGTGTTCCCAAACGCTTTCATTTACAGGAGCTATTGCTCCCATCAGGATAAACTTGTTAAATAAATCATATAAAAAATGGAAACATGCTCCTGCCGCAAAAATTATAGGTATTGATACAAATATCCATTTTTTAGGGAGGTACAGATTGTTAATAAAAATCACTCCTTATAAATGTCTTATATATAAATATAGTGCTAATTTATAAACTATTCATTGAATTGGCAAATTTTTTATTGTAGACTTTACAAGTGACACCAAAAAAGGTAAGCTGTGACTGCTTACCTTTTTTTTAACATAGTAATATTGTATAATAGATTTGTACTTTTAAAATTTCTTAAAAGCAAAAAATACAGCACCCAATATGCAAATAAATGACAACAAATAATTTAACTTGAAGCTTTCTTTTAAATAAAGGACTGAAAATATTGCATAAACAACAAGAGTAATTGCTTCCTGAATTATTTTTAACTGAGCAGTGTCAAAATCTTTGGAGGCCAGCTTGTTTGCGGGTATCATAAAGCAATATTCAAAAAATGCAATCCCCCAGCTTATGAGGATAATCAATGGCAGCGAAATAGAGTTCCCCTTGAATTTTAAATTGCCATACCATGCAAAGGTCATAAAAACATTTGATACTACTAGAAGCAAAAACGGCCAAAATTTTAGTAATACTTGCATATGTACTCCCTCGGAAGACTGAAATTATTGTTGAAAAATCACCAAAGCCTATTATAGCATACAGGGTTTATTAAAGAGAAGAAGTTATTAAATTTCATTGAACCAAATATATTTGATTTATATTATTTTTTGAGGAGAAGTGTTTATGAAAAAACTTTTATTAGTTATTATTCTTTTAATAATTGTACTGCTTTTAACAAATCCGACCCAGGCGGATTACAATTCATGGGTTAATGAAAAGCTGGCACAACAGTTGGAGTATAATTCTAAAGGAGCGATAGGAAAGGTAATATCGCCGCTGACAAATATGCTTGTAAACTCTGTGACCGAAAGACATAATTACTATATTTTTTCTATTTATGAAACTGAGATAGCAAATAATGAAATAAATAGAACAATAGGTTTTTTTAAAATGTTTGTAAGCTTAAAATAGTTATCAAATTAAGCTAAATCTGTAAACAAAATAAACTACTGTCATATAATGATTACATACGATATTATGAAAGAGGAAAGTATTGTATGGCTACTGCATTATTTGATGAAATCAGAATTTTTAACGGAAGCGACGAACTAACTACGATTTTTCGGGATCTCATAAACAACGATTTTGATGAAGCGATAAAATCTTTAAATCACAGATATTTGCAATTTCCTTCACTATTTATACTTAATACTGAAATAAGTAGTGAGGTCTATGAGCGTTTGAATACACGTAATAAATACGCGCTGGACTTTATAAATCAAGTGTTATCAGAAGAAGAAGGTCCGGATTCCGAGAGGATTTTATCTGAATCTACACAGCAAAGCTTTGAAGCATATAAATGGATTCTGGAATCGGGTTTTTCGGAAGACGGACTAAGTGAAGCATATGATGAAGTTCTTGATAAAGCTGCAATAGTACTTTGCAAGGTGTATAATGACCAGAGTTGCTTAAGGATTATGGAAGCATTAATCTTTGATCGACATAGAAAAGGGGCTTACATATATGATTTGACCTGGGCTTATTTTGAGAGCTTGAACCCGCAGAATATTAATTTCTTGGTTAATCGGCTGAGATCAGCTAATCCAAAGGATGTAGAGCTTGCCAGAAAGTTTCTCAATTTTGTTCCTGACATAAACAGTCGGGATGAAGACTCTCGGAAATTATATCACAGAGCCTTGAAATGGCTAAGTCAGAATCAGAATTTTATTTACTACACAGGAGTCACAAATAACCAAACCTCTAACCCCTCAAGATATGCTGTCTCACTTGAAGCAAAGTATTTACAAAAGCCGGCTTGCAGTGTAATGCAGGAACAATCAAGAAATTTAAATAAAGAAGAGGCTTCTTACCTTAATAATTTTATTAATCTGAATGAGGACACCAGACTGCTGTTATCAAAGTGCTCGGATATGCTTTACCACATAAACAAATACAAGTGGAGTAAATGGCTTCAAAGTCCTGTCGAAAAGCAAATAGAGATTGCTGAGAGGATGGTGGGTCAAAATGATTAAAATTAAAGGAAATCCTATAGATTCAAATATCCTTAATCAATACGGAATGGGAAGTATTGAAGGAAAGATATTGACTATAATGTTGAAAAGTGATGATGTTTATAATTTTAATTCAGTCAATGAACTGAAATTTGAATTGGCACTCCGGAAAAGTATTATACATGCAGCGAAAGACCTGAACAGAAGTCGAATGGAGTTCCGTACCTTTAGAAAGTCAAAATGTAATCCTGAATTTTGGTATAGAACTGGAGAGGGAGGCTTTGAACTAAAAAATGGTGTCAGACCCTCTGATGCAATAAAGGATATATACATTAACAGTGCAAAATATGGTACTGAATGTGCTACAGCTATGGTAATCGTTTATTATAAGGCACTGGTTGATGTTTATCCGGAAGAACTATTTAACAGAATGTTTTCAAGAATATATCTGATGAATTGGCAGCACCTTGATTATGATTTGGGTATAGTTGATTATATGAGAGTGGCTGATTACCTTCCCGGTGATTGCAGATACTTTAAAAATCCGGAGGTTGATCCTTTAAAACCTGAGTGGCAGGGCGAAAATGTATTTCTACTTGAAAATGGACTCTACTATGGTCATGGTATTGGTATAAACAACGGAGAAAGAATAATTGAGATACTGAACAAAAAAAGAAGAAGGGGTGCAACAGTTTCAGCATTTTTATTGCCATCAGCCAAACGCCTTAATTTCAAGTATTTGAGCAGTAAGTATTATGGATTTCCTTCTCGTGCCGAAGAGGATTTTTATTCCAGTAATAAAAATCTGGGATGAAACCTCAGTAAGTGATATTATATTAGAGGTACAAAAAAAATTACGGAGGCAGCTGAATGAACGGTAAAAGCAAGTGTGAATGTTGCATTAATTATACTTACGACGAAGAATTTAACTGTTATCAATGTGAAGTTAATTTGGATGAGGATGAAATGAGTCAATTTCTGAGAAATGCTTTAATTAATTGTCCATACTTTCAGTTTAATGACGAGTATAAAACAGTAAGGAAGCAAATTTAGTGGTATAAAATGCTTTAAATTGAGAAACATAAAAAGTATAATATTTGGAGGTGCTTTTTATGGACGGAAATGAAGAATTGTTAAATTACATTCATCAGAACTCTGAAATGGGTATAGGTACAATAGAGCATTTGTTGGTAATTAACACAGATGATGAGTTTAGGAAAACCCTTGACTCCCAGATGGATGAGTATAAAACTATTAATATAAAAGCTGCTGAATTGTTACATGACAGGAATAAAGAGGCTAAAGATGTAAGTTCTATGTCAAAAGTCTCTTCAAATATGATGATTGATATGAAAACCTTGACTGACAAATCAGCTTCACATATTTCCGAAATGCTTATTCAGGGTAATACAATGGGTATAATTCAGATGACAAAAAGACTTAATGAATATGGTAATGCCGATAAAAAGATAATAGACCTGGCAAACAGATTACTTGCCTTCGAGCATAGAAATATTGAGGAATGTAAGAAATTTTTACATTAAACGTTAAACACTAAACGTAAATTACATGCAAAACACTGAGCTTAATAACATAACAGTCATTCAAGTAATTTAATAAAATAAGTGGGACTAAAAAACAAGCACCATATGTGATATTAACAAGTACCATATGAGAGGCTTGTTTTTTTATTTGCTGAGAAATTACTAAATTTTCGGTTTGTTTATAAGACTTTATAATTGACCCGCTACATATTACTGTACTTATTTATAATTGTTTCAATAATCATTTTTTCAGCAAGCTGTAAATAGTCACCCTCATATACAATACTCTTATTAACTATTAATACTGTTATCCCATGCACAAGACTCCACATTGAAACAGTATCAGATGTGATATTATTGTTAGTAAAGTTAATACTTGAAAAATACTCCTCGGCACATTTTTTCAAGATATCAAAACAACTGTTGGATTCATAGGAAAATGAGCTATTTTTAACAAATACCTGGCAGTCATTATTGCTGAAAAACAGAAATTTTAAGTAGTCCGGGTTTTCAACCATGAATTTAACATATTGTTTTCCCAGTTCAATCAACTGCTTTTCAGGGTCAAAGGAGTGCAATTGTACTGCTGTCTCAAGTGAAGCAGCGAAACTATCAGCCACCTCCTGTGTAATTGCGAAAATCAACTCATCCTTCCTGCAGAGAATGCTAGACGGTAAGGCGCCAATGTTTATTGGAATGGGAGGAGTAAAACATACATATGCGTATACAGGGGACGTGGGAAAGGCGCTTGTCTGTCTGGCTCTGTATGAGGCTTGCTGTGGGCAGGTGTGACATTTACCGGTAAATGAACCTCTGACAATCGAAGAGATTACGGCAAAGTTCAATAAGATACTTGGTTCAAATTATAGTGTCACAATAATGCCTGGATTTATTTTTTCAATCCTTGAGCTTTTTGTCCCGATATTAAGAGAACTCAAAGAGATGATATATCAATTTACTGATCTATGTAATGAATTACCATAAATTCAAAACCCATTTTCCTGATTTTAAACACACTCAAGTAGATAAAGGTCTGAAATCAATGGTGGATTCTTTTGGATGTAAGAGGTAGGTATACTCTTGTGCACTTATTAATATTATGTCAGAAATCTGAAAAGACAGGAAAAACATATTACACAATGGTTTATTGTTGAAAAAGAGCTTACAAGCCTTTAAAGCATTTTTCTCTATTTTCCCAAATCCACATAAGCATTCTTCTGTTCTGTAAGGCAGTTTTTTTGTATACCTCATGTTCAACCAACCAAGCGATAAAAATCATTTGTATTGAGTATATTACATAGGGAATAGACTGCCTTTCAATATCTGAAAGTTTACAGAAGAGATTATATCCGTTAATTATACCTGCTAATAGTTCACTCCAGTTTTCAAAACAATCATGAAAATCTCCTGCTTCTGATAAAATTCCTGTTGCACAATAGCAGGGGTCGAAAATTCTCACATTGCGTTCGCTGATATTAAAATCAATAAAGCCAGTGAATTCGCCATTGTCAAACATGATATTAGAAGGGTTGGCATCACGATGAATAATATGCCTTGGAAGCTCTTTATACAGCTTGCTGAAATTCTTGATATAATCCTCGTAAAACTCTTCAGGCAAAGGGCAGTCCCATTGCTCCATTATTTTTTTGGTTTCAGGCATTGCCTAGTCCATAACGGTATTAAGCAGATTGCTATCATTAACTTCAAGTTGTTTATCATATTTTTGCAGAATTTTGTGGAGTCTCCCGATAGCATTACCGTATTTTTTGCCAATTTCAAATCTATCACCATCATAACGCTTATCTGGGGGGAGGAATCCACCCTTTATTTGGTTTGTGAGTACAAAAAAACTATCGTCCTCAATAATAAAATCATCACCATTCTTTGTCGTAATAGGGGAGGCTGCGACCATACCACTTTTTTGGAGTGTTCTTGAGATAGCAATGTGAGTTTTAAGCCCGGAAATGTTCTTACCTGTTTTAAAAACATATTTATCGCCGATTTTCCACGTATCCTTATTCTTAAAAGCACCCCCAGCTGTAAAAGTGCTGCTTATTTCCAGCTTGTTATCAATATCCCATTGTTTCAAAAGTTGCCTTACTCTTGTTTGCGTCAACACAATTTTGCCCTCCTTAATTAAATTAACCTGTACTGATCTTTTAACAGTATTGATCTTTAGATACTTTGTTGGAGAACAACCGAATTCACGCTTGAAGGCTTTATAAAAACCTGCATGTGTGTCATAGCCATAAAGTAATGCTGTATCTATGAGCTTTTTACTGTTCTGGATTTCGAAGATTGCACAGTAAAGCCTACGTTTTGTTATATAGGCTGAAACAGGCATACCAACAAAATCGTAGAATAAATGGCTAAAATGGTAAGTTGAAAAACCCGTAACTTCTGCGAGCTCAGCTAACGTAAGCTCAGATTTTAAATTGTTTTCAATATAGTCGATGGACCTTTGGAGTAATTCGAGCGTGGTCATGGTTAATCTCCTTTAAATATCATCCCGTACGGTAAATAAAGTTTATCACAGGGGGAGTGCAGAAATATTTCCTATGTTGCTATGTTTAAACCAAATGGTGTTTTTATTCAACTACTTCTAATTTTACCACTTTAATAATCAAAGCATATATTTCTGACATTATAAGATGTTAATAATAATTAAACCACTATGAGAGGGTGTCACTTATACACGATAGCATGTGTGTGATAGCCTAAAGTAATGCTGTATCTATGAGGGTTTTATATCCTCATGCTAGTCCCGCAGGTTAGCAAACCTATGTCATTTTAGATTTAAAAAATTGTAAATAAAAGAAGGAATATCGGGAAAATTGTAGAAATATGTAGATATTATTCAAGGCAGTTAATCTTCTACTTAAAATCTAGTATTTAGCAAATAATACAAAATCTTATGTATGTTATTGTTATAAATTTAATTGCACCAACTTATATAATTACTTCGCATAAGCTCTATATGGATAAATTACTGATGATATACGAAGCAATACTTTGTTTATCAGACGTAAATTATATAATATTCTTTAATAAACAGGAGGTAACAAATGCGTAGAAAAGGTACTATTAAATTTAGAGGGTTAAGCTGGAAGATGTTCACATTATGTATTCTGTGTACGATAATACCTATGTTAATAAGTATGTACATAGCCACCTATTTTTCGCAAAAATATTTAGGAGATTCGGATAGTAGTTCATTACTAAATATTGCTGTTGAAAAGACTAACCAATTTGAATTGGCCCTGTTGGACATTGAAAAGCAGGCTCAATCAATAGCTTTGCAACCCAGCATAGTTGATCCGCTAAGCGAAGCAGCTATCAATTCTACTAATCCAAGCGCAGCAGACCTCCAGAAAATTTCAAAAAATTTAGAAGATAATTTCAAACTGTCAAATGGCCTTTTTGAGAATATATTTTTAATGTATAAAAATAAAGATATTGCCGATGGTATCGGAGGTAAATCTGTGGGTTGGGTGAATGATACAATTGGAAGCACAGAAACAATACTGATTCGTGAGGCGACAGCATCACCTACTACAGGTCGTCCTGTTATGGCAATAGTATCACCTGTAAAAAGCAATGGCAAACATCTGGGTTCTGTTGGAATATCAATAGAATTGAACAATCTATCTGCAAAAATAATTGAAAGCAATTATTCTGAGAGTAATTTCAAAACACTCATTTTAAATTCAGAAGGGCTTGTTCTTTCGTCAATTAATCCAAAATTAGTTTTATCTTTAAATTTTCAGGATGAGACGTTAGGATTAAAGGAATTTTATAACACAATTAAATCTAATAAAAGAGGTATTGATTACTTTACCCTCGATGGTAATAAACACATTGCCGCATACAGCAGTAGTGACAAGTACGGCATGTACATATTATCCTACAAATCGGTTTCAGAACACAGGAAACTTATAGAAAATCTGAAATCAAGAGTATCTGTAGTTATTTTAACTAGTATTATACTTATATCGGGTATTATTTACTTTTCATCCAGAAGAATAACAAAACCCATACTTGTAGTTGCCGAACAAGCAGAACGATTGGCAAATGGAGATTTAACAGTTAATATTCCTGAATCTTCTCTGAAGAGAAAGGATGAACTTGGTAAGCTTGTGTATTCTTTTTCCACTATGATTCAGAATTTCAGAACAATAATAACTCAAATAACCGAAACATCGGAAAAAGTAGCTGCGTCCAGTCAGGAATTGCATGCATCCGGTGAGCAGGTTGGTACAGCAGCTGAAGATGTTGGAAACACAATTCAGGGTATATCCTCCGGAGCTGAAGAACAATCCACTAAGATTAATTCCGCGCTGTCAAACCTGCGAGATTTAGTCAACCAAATCAACGAAGTAAATACAAGCACGTATCATATGCAAAAGAATACCGTACATATGATAGATGAAATTGCAAAAGGAAGCAAGACCGCTGATGAATCCATTGATAGTATTAATAATCTTAAAGCTGATGCAGAGGGAGTTTCAATGGTAATTTTCAATTTGGGGAACACTTCGAATCAAATTGGACAGATTATTGAATTAATCAGTGGCATAGCTAAACAGACCAACTTGCTTGCTTTAAATGCAGCTATTGAGGCAGCTAGAGCTGGAGAAGCCGGAAAAGGCTTCAGCGTGGTCGCCGATGAGATCAGGAAACTGGCTGAAGAGTCCGCAGACGCCAGCAGCAGGATTGCAAAGCTAATCGTAGAAGTTATAAGTGGTGTTGATACAGCAGTTAATAAGATGAATAACAGTATAGAATCTGTAAATTCGAGTGTAAAAGCCATCCAAGGAAATGGAGATACTTTTACCGAGATCTCCATACAGGCTGAACAACTAAAGGATATAGTAGCTAGTGTTACAAAAAGTGTTGAAATTATGACCGTAAGCAGCCATGACTTTGAGCATACAATGCAGGATATAAATGAGACAAGCCATGAGTTTGCAGCTAATGCAGAAGGAGTATCGGCGGCTAGTGAAGAGCAAATAGCTTTGACAGAAGAAATTGTCTCTTTATCAAAAGCAATGGCAGAAATGTCCGAAGAGCTATCAGGTCTGATTAAGAATTTTAAATTGTAAAAATTATGAAAGAGAGTGTCGCTCAGCGCTATTTTCTTCACTATTTTCTTATTGTTAAGTAGTTTATTTATAACTTCAAACTAATAAATCATAAGCTTGAAAATAGTAGTATAAGAAAAAGAGAAGATCAAAATCTTCTCTTTTTTATGACGTGCGTGTGTCCAGCCGTGGTAATTACCAAGAAGTCCGTTAGCTAATCCCGGTGCATAGCAGTAATGGTATATGCTGAGCGGGAGGAGCAAGTACCTGTCTAAACAACGGGGCGAGCGAAGATGCAGACCGTAACATAAAGTGAATTTTGCGTGGTATAACTACAAAACGCAGAAGAAAAGACGGCATGCAGGCATCCCAAGTGTTCGAAAGATTATTCACGGATGGGGATTACAAAAACTTGCAGTTTAACGAATGCTGAAGGAAAATGAATATCGGGAAGTCGTGTGCGGGAGAACCCCATGCACGGTTTGAATGCAGGGGAAAGAGGGAAAAGATATTAACTTTCCCTCTGACCTACTCTACATAGATGGGACTTGTTTTATGCATTAGGACTTGTTTTATGCATCGGCAAGCCACGCATAAAACAAGTCCTAACACTTATACATAAAAAAAGAAACGATTGATACTTCGTATCATCGTCTCTTTTTCTTGGTGCGATCGATGGGACTTGAACCCATACGGTCTCCCACACGCCCCTCAAACGTGCGCGTCTGCCAGTTCCGCCA
>JAEYWA010000253.1 GCA_023431385.1 Bacillota bacterium
CTGAACAGTTCTTTTCCGCATTTGAGAATTGCTTCTTTCTTATCAATCAAAATTGGTTACCTTCCTTTTGAATATAAATCTTTATCTGCAGCCTCGTTGTAACTTACCATCATTATATACGTTTTGTGGCCTGTCGTCCAAGAAAAGAAAAGAATATACTCCATAAGCAGTGACTTTATCCCAACCGGATCACCTAATTCCATTTTTCTGTAATACACATCTAGCAAACTGGTCGATTTTTTCCTCCGAAAGTCTGAAATACCCTTCCTTGATTCCTTTGACAAGCCTCAGCATAATCCTGGTAATAAAATCTAATTTATCCCAATGTAGTTCCCCACCGAAGGACTCTCGAATTATTGCGTGGTGGTATAGTTCTTCAGTATACGTTGATGCTATCAGCTTCTGACTGCGCGCAGTGTCCTGTTCTCCGGCACATACAAATAAAGCCATATTTTTACTTTTCAATATTTCATGATTTTGCTGTACAAAATCAGTCATTATTCTGAGTGTTTTCCCAACGTAGATAGGACAGCCAATAATCACAGTATCGATGGAAGATAAATCGGGAGCTTTTTCATTTTCCAAATTTACTGCCTTTACCCCTTCAGGAAGCTTTGCTTGCAGCAATCTTACCGCCTTTTCAGTACAACCATTTTTAGTAGCGTAAATAATAATTCCTTTCATAACTTGCACCTCTCATTTACTTAATCAATTCAATTAGTCCATCCGTTATCGAGATAACTCAATCACGGTGTAATATTTTCATTTGTAGTAAACTAAAGCGCCGGCTTTTCTCCATTCGTAACAGAGTGATAGCTAATATTATAACCCAGAGCATGAACCCATAAATATTAATACGTTCAATAACTCCCAACCAGATTGTCGGTTGATCAGAATTTAGTTTGGAAACAAAGGTTCCTGCCCAAACTCCACAAAAAGTAATTATCAGAAGAGTACATCCTGAGTATATGCGAAACCACTTACCCAAGGCGACAGCCCCACACACTATGGAGGACAGAATGAGTAGCACTTCCAGGCCTGTTAGCGGTAGATGCATGGCATTCCTTAAAGTCCCTTCAACTCCTCGCATGGGAGCAGGAAAAAATGTCGGTGTCACGAGACCAATCACGGCATAACCTATCAGCGTAATTCCGGTGACGCGAAGAGAACGCATTTTATTGTCAGTCGACCAGACACATAGCGCAAACGCAAGGACACATACATTATAAAGAATATTGAATGAAAGTACGAAGGGTCTTGTGGGAGCCTCAAAGGCCATCAGCTCGCTAAAGGCCTGAGAAGCGTAATTATAAGAATCCATCCAAATCAAGGCTGCAATTATGTCTATACTTACATATAGAAGAGACGATATTACACCACAGAAAAGCAAAACCTTTCGTAAATTTATACGATTATCATTTTGATTCATTATCATTTTTATATCTCCTGTAAATTTATTAATGCTTTAAACATAATTGGCTCAATAGTGAATGAATATTTTTTTATTCATTCACTATTGAGCCAATTATCTCATGGTAATAACTTCCTGTCAATCAATATTTAAAAAATAAGTTTATCAAATTAATCCAGAAGTGTGTACAGAAGTATACTTATCAATTTATTATTCATTAATAAGAATAATAAATAAAGGATTGCAATCTGTTTTTTATCAAATCCTTTACATGATTTGATTAGCATATTTTTCTATTATAACACAAAAGCAGAAAATGATTTTCCTATGAATTTTCTAACCAGCAAAGACGCTAGATCTACGGCAGAATGAAATCTAACACTAAACCAATAATTATTTGTGTGTTAAATTTTACAACTTGAGATAAAATGAAGTATTTAACAGCCTGACAGCAAATCAAATCACTGTCAGGCTGTTCTCTTATACAATATCAAATCCGTTATTCTCAATAACCCTGCTATACCAATATCCACTCTTCTTTATAGTCCTCTTCATGGTCTCATAGTCAATATAGACAATACCAAATCTTTTTGTGTAGCCGTGAGCCCATTCAAAGTTGTCCATCAGAGACCATAGAAAGTATCCTTGAAGATTTACGCCTTCCTCAATGGCACGATGAGCATTAGTTAAGTATCTTGTCAAAAATTCCACTCTGTTGGCGTCATCAACTTCTCCACTACTGCTAACCATATCCCTGTACGCTGCACCATTTTCAGTAATGTAAATCTTTACCCCATTGTAGTCCTTGTGGAGTCTCAGCAGTAAATCGAATAAACCCTGAGGATTCACACCCCAACCCATTTCGGTAAAATCTTTTCCAAAGAATTCGCTATTAATTTCTCCAGGCCAACCCTTGCAGTCATAGCTGACAACCTTGCTAAAATAGTTATTCAGCCCCAAAAAGTCAACAGGTGTACTAATAATTTCTAAATCTTCAGGTTTAATTTCAGGCAATAGACCTTTTCTGCAATAGCAATCAATTGCTTCCTGTGGATAGGCACCTTTGAAAATCGGATCTGCAAACCATCTATTTGCAATCGCGTGCGACAGCTCGGCAGCTTCAATGTCCTGGGGTGAATCTGTCTTTGGATAAATACAGTCCATATTCAAGGTAATCCCTATTTCTCCGTTGAGGGAAAGTTCCCGGTATGCTTTTACAGCCTTACCATGGGCCAGAAGAAGATGATGGGATACCAGCAATGCTGTTTTGTAATCCTTTAAGCCCGGAGCATGCCTTCCTATCCAATTGCCTGTAAAAGCTGTACAATATGGTTCATTGAAGGTAATCCAGATTGGAACGATATCTCCCAACTGTGTGAATATGTATCTGGCATATTGTTCAAAGTAATCTACAACTTGACGATTTGCCCATCCACCTATGTCTTGCAATTTTTGTGGCAAATCCCAATGATATAGGGTTACTGCTGGTTTAATACCCTTCTTGACTAATAGTTCAATAAGCTTTCTATAAAATGCCATTCCCTCTTTATTCGGTTCTCCAAAACCCTTTGGAAAAATTCTTGGCCAGGATATTGAAAGACGGTAAGATTTCAAATTTAACGTTTTCATTATCTCAATATCCTGTTCATACCGGTGGTAATGATCACAGGCAACAGCTCCACTGCTTCCATCCGCAATATTTCCTGGTATACTGCAGTAACGATCCCATATGGATTCACCTCGGCCATTCTCGTCAAAAGCACCTTCAATTTGATACGCAGCAGTAGCTGATCCCCACAAAAAATTATCTGGAAAATTAATTCTAGTCATAAATTTATCCTTTTATATTGTATTATTATTCATATACCGATATTTCGTTTAATCTAGATTTTGTCATTAACATCTTTATTCTTTATGTTAACTATTAGTTCTTATACCCCAAGTTCCTCTTTTATGGCAGCAACAACAATTTCATGATCCTCATTTCCAGGGAGGCCCGAAACCGTAATAGTTCCTATTACTCCTGTATTTTTAATAATTATTGGGAAAGCACCTCCGATAGTAGCATACTCAGAAGAACTTATATGGTGTCTTTCTTCAATAGTAGTGTTATCTTTTCGGAGTAAAGTACCCACATGCAGAGAACTTTTGCTGAACCTATTGACGACCCTGTTCTTCCGTATTATCCACTGATCGTTTTCAGGGGTGGTACCGGCAGAGGAATAATGAAAGAGCTGGTGTCCAAAACGGTATATATCAATAGCTATTTTTTTGTTAACAGACTTTGCTTTTCCAATAAGATTTAATCCTATTCTTAAAGCAGTTTCACTTGTAAATTCTGTGAACTGAAGTTCATCTTCCTCTTTTACTAATTCTTTAAGCAGCTCATCATAATTACCCATTTATCAAATCTCCTTACTCAAAATAACGTTACTGATGAAAATAAACAAAACTCACCTCAAACACCTTTAGCCAGATTTTCAATTAGTTTGGAGCACAAAATGGCTCCTCCGTCAGGGTAATTACGGGAACGTTCGCCTATCCATTTTGCTCTTCCTACCTTTGCAATCATACCTTTTGTCTTGTTTGCACCTTTCTTTGCCGCTGATGCCGCATCCTTAAGAGCAAGCTTCAGGTTTTTTTTCTTATAATATGACGTATGAAATGCATCTGCCATTGGTATGAGAGCATCCAGTATGGTTTTATCACCACGATTGGCTTTACCCCTTTTCATTATGGCATCTACTATAATAGACGGTATCTCAACTATCTGCTCGCAAGTAATTTCCTCACTACCCTTGAATTTCTTACCCAATTCCATGATAGCGCAGCTTAATAAAGTTCCCATGGTAGAAGGAGCGGCTCTGTTTACAGACATTGCACTTTTAATAAAAAATTCTCCTATGTCTTTACCCTCATACTTACTAGTCTCGATCATTAGTGCATGTGCGCTCTTCTCCATCGTTATTCCCAGATCTCCATCACCTGAACGGCTGTCAAGCTCTGTTAATAATTCTTTCAACGAAAGAGCCACCTCTGCGGATATGTTAATTACATTTTTTACATCCTGCAAAGTATAGATCATCTTTATGCACCCCTTACTCCTCCAACATTTACAAATGGAGTATAGGCAGGAGCATCCAGCAGCTCTAATAGTTCATCGTCAAGTTTCAATATTGAAATAGAGGCACCGACCATCTCCAGCGACGTAGCATATTCTCCAACAAAAACTCTTACAGGCTTAATACCTCTTTCTACTAAAGCTTCATTAATGTCTTTATATAAAATGTATAGTTCCTCCTGTGATGTGGCTCCCAGTCCGTTTACAAGAACAGCGACTCTTTCATCCCTCTTTATTGAGAGATCCTCGATTATATTTGAAAGCAAGGTCTCTGTTATCTCACGGCTGGTTGTGATACGACCACGCTTAACACCTGGTTCTCCGTGTATCCCCATTCCAATTTCCATATCATCTTCGCCTATTTCAAAGATTCTTTTTTCTGAACCAGGCAGCCAGCAGGAGGATAACGCTACACCGAAGGTTGCAGTGTTCTCAATTGCTTTCTCCGCAATTGCTTTAACTTCCTCCAATGATGCCAGCTTTTCAGCACAAGCACCTGCAATCTTATAAGCAAAGAAAATTCCTGCAATACCCCTCCGTTCTCTCCATCTTTCTCTGGGTGCTGACGCAACATCATCAGATACTTTAACTGTTTGGGTTTTAATACCCTCCATTTCTGCTATCTCGGCAGCCATTTCAAAATTCATGCAGTCACCCATGTAATTACCAAAAAGATACAACACCCCTTTATTACTATTCACCTGTCTTGTGACATTCAGAATTGTCTCACAACCCGGAGAAGTAAAAACATTCCCTACAGCTACGCCATCGCAAAGTCCCTTCCCAACGTATCCTAAGAATACAGGGATATGCCCGTAGCCACCTCCGGTTACAATCGCAACCTTTTCTTTAATCGGTGCTTCTGCTCTATTTACTGCCTTTATATCCTCAGGATGAGCCACCAGCAGTTCTGGATATGCAAGCAAAATGCCCTTCAAGCTTTCCTCAACAAAATCATCTGCACGGTTCATTATTTTCTTCATAAGTCTCCTCCAGCCTTTACTATATTAGATTATCAAATCATACCATCCCAAGTATTTACCTTCTCAGCCTTTATTTCCTCCTGGTCAAACCAGCGGGTGGTCACACACTTTGTCTCAGTAAAGAATTTAACCCCATCTTTTCCCAAAACATGCAAATCTCCAAAGAAAGAATCCTTATGTCCTGAAAATGGGAACAGACCTACTGGAACCGGAATACCCACATTTATACCTACCATACCTCCGTCAGTTCTTCTTGCAAATTCGCGACTGTAATATCCGTTCTGTGTGAATATAACTGAGCCGTTTGCAAATCTATTTTTATTCATGAGCATAATTCCTTCTTCAAAATCCTTCACCCTCTTAATGCATAATACCGGTCCGAACACTTCATTGTCTCCAATAGACATTTCTGAAGTAACTTGATCGAATATTGTAGGTCCTATATAGAACCCCCCCTCATATCCAGGTACGGTGTAATTTCTTCCGTCGAGTACCAGTTTTGCTCCCTCAGTCACACCTTTATCAATCCATTCGGTAACAAACTTCTTATGTCCTGCGTTTATTACAGGACCCATTCCAGAGGTTTTGTCGTATGCCGGACCAACCTTTATATTCTTAGCTAATTTTATAAGCCACTCTACCAACTCATCGGCTATGCTATCCTGGGCAACCACCACAGGCAGTGCCATACAGCGCTCACCTGCACATCCGAATGCAGCGTTTATAATTCCTCGAGCTGTCCTCTCTATTGGAGCATCCTCCAGTACAAGTGCGTGGTTTTTTGCCTCACACAGGGCCTGAACCCGCTTACCATTTGCAGCCGCCTTCTTGTATACACTTAAACCTACTGAAGTAGATCCAACAAAGGATACTCCTTTAATATCCGGATGTGTTAAGAACAGCTCAGCCTCATTTCTGCTGCAAGTAACAATATTAAGTACTCCATCAGGCAATCCCGCCTGCTTATAAAGATCAGCAAACAGCATGGCAGTCATAGGTGTAAAACTAGCAGCTTTGATTACTATTGTATTGCCACTTGCAATACATATAGGTGCCATCCACCCCATAGGTATCATGGCAGGAAAGTTAAAGGGTGCTATTCCTGCAAATACCCCTATGGGTTCTCTGTACAGAACTGTATCAAATCCTATTGATGCATCTCTAAGAGATTCACCAATGAGCAGGTTTGGTATTCCACATGCAAGCTCGGTTGCTTCCTTAGCCTTAAGTACATCCCCCTGGGCTTCTTCCCAAACCTTTCCATTCTCTGTTGCTACAGTTTCTGTAAGCTTATCAAAGTTTTCCTCAATAAGCTGGCGTAGCTTGTAAAATACAGCAGCACGTTTGATAGGTGGAGTTGCTGACCAAGCAGGATACGCTGCAGCAGCTGCTGCTATAGCATGATTAACTTCATCCTCTGTACAACACGGTGTCCTGGCAATTATGCTTCCTGTACTGGGATCAAATACATCCATATATTTTTCACTTTTAGATTCTATCCACTGTCCGCCTGCATAAAATTTTAATGTTTTAATTTCACTCATATTTTATACCCCTTTAAGTTTTATTTATTAAAATATGCCGCCCTCACTCTTTTTGATATGGTGATCCTGCTGCTCCTTTGATAGCATAGTGAAGTATGCCGACCACCCCCCCATACGCACCCTGAGGTCTTTGAAGTCTTCAGGGTTTTTTTGTGCCTTCAGCAGTGTTTCGGTATCAGCAACACTTACAGTTAGCATATTACCACCCAATTCAACAAAAGTTTTTATTAAGCCTATCAGACGATTTACTCCTTCCTCCCCTGCAACATAGCGCTCGGCCATTCCTAAATCAAGAGGAGAACCCAGTGGTAAGCCATCTAAGCCCATCCTGCAGAAAGAATTGATTGCTGCCGTAATGCCTTTGGTCATTGCACCGGCAGACGGAGAAAAGTTGCTGGCTACCGGCTTGCTCGAAAGCCTGCCGTCAGCACTTGGCCCTGTACCCTCTCCGATAGCTATGTACCAGGAGAAGGTCCCAATCCCGGGCATGAATTTTATTTCTTCATATTTCCGGTCAATTTGCTGCATAATCTCAACAAACCTGTCTATTACCTTACGCCCCATATTATCAGCTATCTTATTATTGGTGCCGTATTTTGGAGAGTTTGACACAATAGTATGAAGGGTCTGATAGCCTTCAAAGTCATGGTCAATAGCCTCTACCAGTTCTCCCATGGAAGCCTTCTTTTGTTTAAACACTACCTGTTCTATTGCACAAAGAGAGTCAATCAAATGGCTTAAGCCCTCTGCAACTACACCTCCTACAACCAGCCTGGCTCCCATGTCAGTCATATCAAGCCCCTTTTCCACAGGACCATCCAGCAGTGCAGACAGTAGTGGTACAGGTGCGATTGAAGAACGGTGCGGGTGGGTATGCAGCATATGCTTAGCGGATTCTTCGGCTACCAGTTGAATATTTTCCATTGTTTTGTCAAAAACCACTTCAAAGGACTCATAGCTTGCAGGGTCACCCTGGTCAGGTACCTCCTGCTTGCCGTCAATATGGCAAATACCCCGGTTCAAAGTCCATTCAAGACATTTTAACGCGTTTAACTTTATAAAATAGAAATCGGTCTTTCCTGGAAGCAATGCCTCCCAGCACCCATTATTTGCATAGTCTCGAGCTTCTTTTTCGTCTATTCCGAATTTTGTAAAGGCTTTGATAATAGTCTCATCATTGTAAATTGCAGGCAATCCTCCGCCGGTTTTCAAGGTTTCTGCAACCTGCTTCAAAAACCAATGAGGAGAATTCTTATGGACTCTGACTGTGAGTACCGGATTCGTCATTCGTATACGATGATAGGATTCAAGAATCATTACGGATAATATATTGGTAGCATCTTGACCGTATTCCGGTATCAGACCCCCAATAACAACATTTTGGTTCCAATGGTTTGTTGCATCTATTGTATCCCTTATGTTATAACGTTGCTGACCTATATCATGGATTTTCCGGTTTCTCCATTTATTCTCATGCTCCTCCTGCTCACGTGCCATATCTTTCGTCTGTGCATTGGTCTGATTATTCAATGCACGTTCATTGAACTTCAGGAGGAAACAGTCAGTAATTTCTTGAGCTTCATCAATGGTGAGTCTGCCATTTTCCAGATCGGCCTTAAGGAAAGGATACAAGTACTGATCGGGTCTGCCCAGCGCCAAATGATTGTCTGTTAATTGAAAGGCAAGGTGCAAAAGCCAGGTTGCCTGACAGGCTTCAAAATATGTTCCTGCAGGATTAAGGGGACAGTTTCTAAGTGCGTTGGCAGCATTCAGGAGCTCTTTCTTACGTGTGTAATCTTCAGTAATCTCTGCTTCTGCAAACAGCCAGTCCGAGTTACGTTTTGCTAAAATTTCAAGACCCTCCAGTGATATGACAACTGCCGTTAAAAAATCCCTGCTTTTCTGCGGTAAATCACCGGCAAGCTTTTCTTCGGCTATTTTTCTGATGCCAGAGGTGCCAAGGCTCAATAGACGGGGATAGTCAGGTGATATATGTCCAAACATTGAATATATTCCAAACCCATATTTCCGCCCTTCCTGTATTTCCTCGGCCTGTGCAAACTCCGGTAAAGCGTTCGAGTTTGTAAGACGCTCCTTTTTAAAGGAATAGCATCCTGCAAAAAGCTGCTTGTCCCAAATACCCACTGGTGCTGTTGACAGTTTTTGACGTTCAGACATCGCTTTACGTACTATAAGCGGTAATCCGCAGGTCTCACTATTTAACACTCCTCCCACTTCATGGAATTGGTCCTTTGGGAGGTGCATATTTTCACGTACATCAGATATTAACTCCAACACACGTGTTGAAGGAGTGCTTTTTACTATACTGTTCGAGTACTCCATTATGTTGAAATCTGATAGTTTCATAGAATCAAATCCCTTCTAAACAATTTTCATGGGCTTAGTTCTGGTATTCTTTACTTTGCTATACTAACCTTAATATCTTCTGGTGCAAGACTTAATAGCTCTTCATATAACCCAGGTCTTGCATTAAGCTCTCCTAGCGAGTAACTCTTTCCACACCATACATATTTTGCATCTGCTGATGAATTATATGGCAATAGATGAATTTCTCCAATTTTCAGTTTATTTGCAATCTCATATGCTGAGGTAATATTTTCTATAGTATCAGTAATCCCAGGTATCAATGGTATTCGAAGTACTATACTTTCAGTTCTTTGGCGGAGTGCTGCAAGATTATCGAGTACTACATCCAAATCACCACCCGTATATTTTTTAAACAATTCTTTTTCTCCAAGCTTGTAATCATAATAAAATACGTCTGTAAAAGGGACTAAATTAATAAGGTCCTGCTTAGCCCCAAAGCCCGAAGTTTCTACAATGGTATGTACCCCTTCTTTTTTGAGTGCCTGTAGTATTCGAAGTGTAAATGCAGGTTGGTAAAGTACTTCCCCCCCTGTCAATGTCACCCCTCCACCACTATTTTTGTAAAAAGTCATATCTTCAAGAGCTTCATTGACTACTTCTTCAACAGTCATGCATATCCCACATATAAATAATGCCCCTGAAGGACATACCTCTGCACACCTGCCGCAAGTTATACAACCATCTCTTGAGAATTTGTGTCCTTCTCCGTCTATACTGTGCAAGTCTTTGGGACATACAACCGTACAAGCCCCGCAGAGGGTACACCTGAAATTTGAATAAAGCAATTGAGGATTTATAGACTGTGATTCAGGGGAGTGACACCATAAGCAGGATAGAAAACAGCCCTTCAAGAAAATGCATGTCCGTATTCCCGGCCCATCATGAACTGCATAATGATCAATATCAAATACCTTTCCTTTATTCCCCTTGGAGTCTATATCCATAATATGATCACCCACTAATTAATAATTATATGTACTCGCAAATGCGATACGTTTTACGACAATTTCTGTATAGAACTAACTCCCGTTATTCAATTAGATATTTAAGTTTGTCTTAAATATCTAATTGAGTTAGAATATCCGTTACTAATATCTATTTCCTATTAACTAGTTTACCAATGCGTTTGCAACAATTGAACACAGTATAGCTCCACCGTCTGGAAAATCCCTGGTGCGTTCAGCTATCCATTTGGTTCTTCCTACTTTTGCAAGCATTCCCTTTGTATCATTTGCAGCCTTTTCTGCTGCAGAAGCCGCTGTTTTCATCGCAAGCCTAATATCAGGATTTGACTCATAAGAGCTTTCAATGGTCTCAGCCAAAGGAATCAGTGCATCAAGGATGGTTTTATCTCCCAACTGCCCTTTACCAAGATTCATTATGGCCTCTGCCATTATTCTTGGAGACTGTACTGCGGCCTTATCGTCTATTTCTTTACTTCCCTTGTATTTTCTTCCCAATGCCATAATCGAACCACTTAACAAAGTACCCATTGTTGAAGGAGCCACTTTATTAAATGCCATAGCGCATCTCAAAAAAAGTTCTCCAATATCGTCTCCCGTATATGTATTGACCTCCGCTTTCAACGCCAAAGCCCCTTTTTCCATTGAAATACCGAGGTCTCCGTCTCCAGAATTACTGTCAAGCTGTGTCAATCTATCTTTTGATGTTATTAGTATATCTGCTGATAAATTAATAACATGCTTTATATTTTCTA
>JAEYWA010000231.1 GCA_023431385.1 Bacillota bacterium
TCTTATACCTCAATATTATACCTTTTGGTGAGTAGACAGTAAACGGGGAATAAAGCAAAAAGGCAATCGGAATAATCCCCTCATGCCTTTTTGCTTTATATATTAAAATATATTATTTAATATTAAATATTCGATCCAAAGGATGAAATATTTCAAGTGTAAAATCAATTACTTTGAATACAACAATATATGCAATAAGTGAATATATCATATTTTCCCATCCAAATATAAATCCAGCCACAATTACAATAACAAGATTTATTAATATAAATATTTTGTTTGGTGAATACTTTCTATTAAACTTAACGGCTATTCTTCTATGCTCAATTCCATCAAGAAAACCGCCGTACTTAAGGATCAAACCTGACCCAACTCCCAGGGATATCCCCCCTAGTATTGTAGATTGCAATATATTATGATTTTCCCAGTTATCGACATTGATTACAGACATCCAATATATAAAAGAAGCTAATGCAAACAAAGTTGCGATAAGCTTTTGCTTACCCTGCTGTATATATTCAAATAAGATAAAGGGAAAATTCAAAATAAGGATTATTACTCCTAATGGCATTTCACTAATATAACTCAATACCACTGAAATACCTATAAGTCCCCCACCAATAAGATTATGTGCCTGGAAAAACACCTGAAGACCTACGGCAGTCATTATTGAACCTACAAGAATAAAAATGTATTTCATTACAACTATGGGAATCATACATTTTGTATTCATATATTAACCTCCTAAGTCAGTCTTCGAGTCAAATCTAATTTTTACTGTGGCAAATTCTTTTTTCCCTTAGCTAACTTTAAGTATATTCGATTGCAGAAGCCAAATATTCTTTTTGATTCCTTTGTAAGCAGTGGTGCTGCTATAGCTAAAATCAATACATATATAACAACAAAGGACTGAAGTATCGGAAGCAAACCTCCAACCTTTCCCATGTTGGCCATAATTATTGAAAATTCGCCCCTGGCTGAAAGGGTAAACCCTATATTTGATGAAGCCTGAGCAGAAATTTTTGATATACGTCCTGAGAAAAATCCGGCTACCACATTAACAATCAAGGTAAAAATGGCTGCAATTACTGCCATTACTAGTCCCCCTCCAAGTGATAAGGGATCAATGGACAATCCAAAACTAAAGAAGAATAGTGCGCCGAAAAAGTCTCTGAACGGTAATATCATGTGCTCTATCTTTTTGACATGTACGGATTCCGCCATAATCAGACCTACCAGTAGAGCGCCTATTGCCTCTGCAACATGAAGTGTTTCGGAAAAACCTGAAATAAGGAATAACAAACCCATTACTACCAGCAGGAAAAGCTCTGCCGACTGTATATTCAGTAATTTATCAATATACCTCATAAACCGTTTTCCACCCACGATGATAGCCAGAATAAAGAATAGTGCTACCAGAACTGTGGACAATACTCCCCAAACAGAACCTGAACCGCTGAGAAGCAATCCTGATAATATGGATATGTGTACGGCAATAAACAAATCATCAAACATTATCATTCCCATGATAACTTCTGTTTCAGGATTTGCAGAACGTTTCAGGTCAATAAGTACTTTTGCTACGATTGCTGTGGAAGAGCTGGTCATGATACCGCAGACCACCATTGTTTCCTTAAAGGGAAGATCCATTAAAAAGCCAAGCAACAGCCCCGAAGAGAAATTCAACAGGACATAAAACGAGCCTCCTATAAATATGGACTTTCCTGACTTGATAAGACGGGTAACAGAGAATTCTAGCCCCAGATAAAACAGCAAGAATATTACGCCCAGCCGACCCATAAAGTTGATAAACGTTGAACTTTCAATAAATCTGAAATCTATTACACCAAAGTGTGGCGCGTGAGGTCCTACGGCCATACCTATTAATATATAAAACGGAATTACTGAAAAATTAAGCTTTTTTGATACAAACCCTACAATGGCAATTAAGGCAACTGCCAAACCAATTTCAAATACTAATGTATCCATCCTACCTCCTGATTTTCATTTTTTTTATCACATTTCTCCTCCAACCAAATAATTCTTTAAAGCTTTTAAACTGTTTCTTTCTCCAATAACAACTAAGGTAGATTCCGGAATAAACACATATTCCACATCTGGATTGATATGCTTACTGTGTTCCTTTTCAATAACTGCAATAATTGACGCACCTGTCTTTTTACGTACCTGAAGCTCACCGATGGATTTACCGATGCACTTTGAATTTGTTGGAATTTTATACCACTCAATAACCTGATCACCCAAGACCATATCCACAGTGTCAAGGGCCTTCGGCCTGTATGCCAACCCGCCGATAATTGCAGCAACATTTCTTGCCTCACAGTCATCCAAGGTTATCATCGAAGCACAGTCATCGGGGTTATTGTGATAAAAGTGGTATAATTCACGACGCCCGTCATCATGTACCACAATAACCAATTTATCACCATCGCTTACTTCTACTTCAAATTTCCTTCCGATATTCGGTAAATCGGATTCTCTTATAGTCATATTTAATTACCTCCGTATTATAGACAATCGAAGTTATCCGCGGTCAAAACTTATATTATAAATTCTCCTTCTGACCGCTTTATTATTCA
>JAEYWA010000268.1 GCA_023431385.1 Bacillota bacterium
ACATGAATCTGGAATCATAAGCAATAACAATTCCCTTGTCCTGTTTTCCGAGCTGCTTTATATAGTTTGCCAAGCCCTGTGAAGCAACTCTGACAGTATAAATATTTATTCTGTTAGTACCGGCTCCAATTATTCCTCTCAGACCACCGGTTCCAAATTCAAGATTCTTATAAAAACGATCCTCAACTTCCTTGGGATCATTTTTTATTGATATAAGTTCATTTTTAGTATCCTTATCAAAGTAATCACTTTCTAGCCAAAAATTGAGTTTAGCCATGCTATCCATATAAACTGTGTACCCTCCTAAATATATCTTCATATCACCAATACTTACATAGAAAAATATTCCCAGACAATATTGGATTAGTTTGGTAATAGTATAGCATAGTCCGGCACAAGCTGCAACAGCAGCGCAGTGCGGCTCAATTATCTTTTCTATGCCATAATTTTTCAGCAACAGATGCCCAGTTATCAGCCGCCTCTCTGCATTTATCCGCCAGCTCTTCTACATTCTCCTGATTTTTCATGTCTGTTGAAGCTGCTCCTGAGAGTTTAACTATCTCTACGAGTCTATCGGGATTATCCAGTAAAGGACAGGGCCTCAGATGATTTTCATTAAAGGGCTGATTCTTGTAGTATTGCATAAATAGAGGTGATTTTAATGCCTCCAACAGGGTTTTTTCCCGGATATTTGAATCAGAATAGTGTATGAATGCACAGGGCTCTATGTCTCCATTTGCATTAATATGGACATAGTACCTTCCTCCAGCCACACACCCTCCGATATATTCTCCGTCATTCCAAAAATCCAGCGTAAAAATTGGCTTAGTGGATCTAAAGCTGCGTATCTGCTTATACATAAATTTCCGCTGTTCAGCAGTAGCCATCAGTTCAGTTGGAGCACAGGTTCCTATAGGCATATAGGTAAAAAACCAGGCAAATTTTGCTCCAAGTGAAATCATTTTGTCAAAATACTCTTCACTTCCTATAGTTTCAGTGTTCTCACGTGTATAGCAGCAAGATATTCCAAACAGGAGCTTCTTGCTTTTTAGTATTTTCATTGCTTCTGTGACGCGCTTATACACCCCTGTACCTCTCCTTGCATCAGTCTCTTTTTCAAAGCCTTCGATACTGATGGCAGGAATGAAATTTTTCACACGAAGCATCTCAGCAGCAAATTCCTCATCTATTTGTGTGCCATTTGTAAAGGCTAAGAAAATACAGTCTTTATTCTCCCCACACAAACGGATTATATCCTTTTTCCTTACCAGAGGCTCTCCACCTGAAAATATAAAGGTATAAATACCCATTTCTCTCGCCTGAATTATGATGCTATTCAATAAATCATAACTCATTTGTAGTCCACTTTTGTACTCAGCAGCCCAGCAGCCAGTACAATCCAAATTGCATGCGGTTGTAGGGTCCATTAATATCGTCCATGGGATATTACAGTTGTTAGCTTCCTTTATTCTGTCTTGTTTTGGACTACCTATTATAGTGGAATTGATGACGAGATTTTCAAAAATCTTTTTACGTACTCCTTTATCTATGTCAGTCCACAGACTTTTCACAAATTTGTACCAAATACCCTCTTTATTCTCAATAGCAGTTCTGAAAGTTCTTACTTGTCGCTTGACACTTTCAGTCTTGTCAAATTTCTCTATCCACTTTAAAATTGCAGGTATGCTTTGGTCTGGATCTCGTTCCATATATCGAAGCACCCTTCTTACAAAGATAATTTTTATTAAGTTTTTGATTTTTTCAAACATAAATTTATACCTCCAAAGGCATATATCAATATCATATGCACTGAAGGTACAATGAGCCACTACTGACAGCAAAACATCTTACAGTCAATCTTGAATTATAGGTTTACATAATGCAACAATATAGCACCCAGCTATAAATAAAAGCATAGTATATTATAGGTTAAAATGGAGTATTATGTGGGGGTTTCGATAATATGAAGTATATAAAACTGCTTATTTTATTTGCAATCGGAGGTTTTTTTTACTATTTTCTTGAACGTATGTATAATGGTTATTCTGCATGGCCAATGATTATTGTGGGTGGCACCTGTTTCGTACTTATAGGGCTAATAAATGAATTATTCACTTGGATAATGCCCTTATGGCTGCAAGGTATTATATCAGCTGTTTTGGTTACCACTGTGGAATACGTATCAGGGCTGATTCTAAACGTATGGCTAAAGCTGAATATATGGGATTACAGCAATTTGCCTTTCAATCTACAAGGGCAAATATGTCTTTTTTACGGGATACTCTGGATTTTTATAAGCCTTGGAGCAATTATATTTGATGATTGGCTCAGATATTGGCTGTTTGATGAAGAAAAACCTAAATACAAGCTTTTTTAAGCCCAATCAAATATAATTGAATATGAAAAACAATAGCATCCAGTATAGTTATAACGTCTGGATGCTTTAAATTATAATACGATTTTATTTGTCTTTTCTTAATGTATACTAAGTCTTATCAATATTAATGTTTAACCCTTCTTCCTTCTTTTTTTCAAGTAGTTTTTTTACAATATATACTGCTCCTCCAGTTCCAATCGCTGTTGCGCTACCTAGCAGACAACCCTTTGCAACATCGTTTTTTTGAACTGCATTGCCTAAGCTTAGCATTAATTTAATTAAATCCATTTGTTTCAACCTCCGGTTTGAATAATCAATACAATTTATTATATTAATTTTCATATAAATCAGTGAGTATAATATATAAACCGTAACCATTATGACAGTTACGGCGTACATATTATAAAAACATCTTGTTTTGGTAATATAAATAATTAGCTAGCCATATTATTCCTCTTTAACAAGTTGTAGAAATGATTAAAGGTATTAGCCACTTCCTTGATAAAACCCAGTTTGATATAAAAGCTGCCAGACTCAATTTCTGAGGGATTTATAGGTTTATAGTTCTTTAAACAACCACAGAAAATGGTATATTTGTCCAAAAACTTCTGCATTTCATCAGGTACAATGTTACTAGTTATATGATTGTCCGGGATAATATGCCCTTTTAAAAGGGATTGGGCAACAAAGTCGGAGCAGGTATATGCCTTATAGGTATTGAATCTGTATCCAATGACTACACCTAATGCTGCTAGAGTGTTATAAATATTCTCCTCCTGGTCATCTCTGATACTGTAGATAAATCTTTTTATTTCCTCAAATTGATTTTCTGTTACCGGGATTTTATATACTTTTATATAGACATCATCAAATTTCCTGCCATGAGAGAGTCTTTGTGGAAACTCTTTTACAAAGCCTCCTACTAATGGGTTTGATGCTCTATAGCGAGCGAAGGAGTACATTTCTTCCAAGCCTTCACTCAAGCTTATCGATGAATGATTGAAGGAACTTCTGGTAAAAATCCTTATGAACTTCCCCATAATTGTAGGAGTCGCCGATAAAATAACATATATATTCTGCATATTAGCCTCCCAAGCCTTGTTAAGGCTTTAGTCACAATTGTGACCTCTAAATGTTATAAAACATATATCCTTTATTACCATATTACCAATGCGGATAATAGCGGAGGCCGACAAAGCTGTAGACTCTACCTGGTATAATTTTATAACATATGAAAAAGTCTTTTTCTTAATTGATACATTTACGAAAATATATACGGAAAATAATATGAAAATGTATGATTTATCTCTGGCAATTTAGTTAAAAAAACCCAGTCTAAATAATATAGTTGCTACAATTACTGTAATCAGACCGGCAAGTCCAATAGCAAGACCGCTCATAGCACCTTCCGTCTCTCCAAGCTCCACTGCTTTTGTTGTCCCCAATGCATGCGCAGATGTACCTATTGCAATACCTTTTGCGATTCTATCACCTATCCGAAACACTTTCAACAAGGCGGGAGCGGAAACCGCACCAACTATTCCGGTTATTATTATTGCGGCAACAGTAACAGATGGAATGCCCTGAAGCTGCTTGGACAGCTCGATACCCAGAGGTGTCGTAATTGACTTTGGAATAAGAGAAGCAAGCAATTCAGGTGAAAGCTTGAAGGCCTTTCCCAACAGCCATACACTAATAATAGCTGTAATACTTCCTGCAACAACACCACCAATAATCGCAACATAATCCTTTTTTAGAGAATTAATATTTTTATACAATGGAACAGCCAATATAACAGTAGCAGGTGTTAAAAACATTGATATAAAGTCTCCGCCCTTTTTATAAACCTCCAAAGGAATTTTTAGTAATATCAAAATCCCCATTACAATCAATATAGCAAGCATAAGAGGATTTAAAAAGGCTAGTCTGGTTTTTCTATTTATTAATATACCAATTTCAAACGCCAGAATTGATATTAAAAGTCCAAAAACAGGTGACGACATTATTTCCTTCATCTAGCCTTCCTCCTCTTGATCAGCTGTACTGTCAACCCGGTAACTATCATAACAAGAATTGTGGTAACCACACATATTACTGTAATGGAAACAAGATTCTTTTTAAGTATTCCGACATATGCCAACAGTCCTACCCCAGAGGGAATAAAAAAGAAAGCGAGATGGTCCAAAAGAAATTTACTTATTTCATCAATCATTTCAATTTTAATCAACCCCGTTGACAGGCAGATAAAAAGTAGAATCATGCCTATAATACTTCCGGGGAGCGGAATGTGTACAACCTTATTCAGTACTTCTCCGATAACGCAAATTATTAGTATAATTAGGAACTGTCTCAGTAATTTCATTTTATAACCCCAAATGTAATATTCAAAAAGCTTACACTAAGCCCTCTTTTTTAGTTCTTCCAACTTGTCTCTAAGCTCTGCTGCACGTTCAAACTGCAGTTCTGAAGCCGCCTGTTTCATTTCCTTCTGAAGCTTTTCTATAAGGCTTTCCAGTTCCTCCGGAGACATAAGATTTAGTTTTTCCTTACCAGTATAATATGTTTCACCCTCCTCTGCAACCTTTGTAGCCTCTATCAAATCTCTGACAGACTTTTGTATTGTGGTAGGCACGATTCCGTGAACTCTGTTATAATCCATCTGAAGCTGTCTTCTTCTGTTGGTTTCGCTTATGGCTCTGTTCATTGAACCTGTTATGCTGTCTGCATACATAATAACTTTACCTTCAGAGTTTCTGGCTGCACGTCCGATGGTCTGTATAAGTGAAGTTTCTGATCTCAGGAAGCCTTCCTTATCGGCATCAAGGATTGCAACAAGCGAAACCTCAGGTAAATCCAAACCTTCCCTAAGCAAATTTATTCCAATAAGCACATCAAACACTCCAAGACGCAAATCCCTTATTATTTCCATTCTTTCAAAGGTTTCAACATCTGAATGAAGGTACTTAACTTTTATATCCAGCTCCTTCATATAATCGGTAAGGTCTTCAGCCATTTTCTTGGTAAGTGTGGTAACAAGTACCCTCTGTCCCTTTTCTGCTCTTAAGTTAATTTCGCCTATAAGATCGTCTATCTGTCCCTTCACCGGTCTAATAATTATTTCCGGATCGATGAGTCCTGTAGGTCTAATTATTTGTTCCACTATCTGGGTTGAATGCTCCTTTTCATATTTTGCCGGCGTAGCGCTGACATAAATCACCTGATTTACACGCTCTTCAAACTCGTTAAATTTAAGCGGCCTGTTATCAAAAGCAGAAGGTAATCTGAAACCGTATTCTACCAGAGACTCTTTTCTTGACCTGTCACCATTGTACATAGCTCCAACTTGTGACACTGTTACATGGGACTCGTCTATTACAAGTAAATAATCATCCGGGAAATAATCCATCAGTGTATAGGGGGAACTTCCTGACTCTCTGCCGCTGATGTGTCTTGAATAATTTTCTATTCCCTGACAAAAGCCGATTTCAGACATCATTTCCAAATCATATCTGGTTCTTTGCTCAAGTCTTTGAGCTTCCAATAGCTTACCCTCCATTTTTAACTGTTCAAGGCGCTCCTCCAGCTCCTTTTCAATTGTAACCATGGCTTTTTCCATTTTAGGTCTAGTAGTAGCATAATGAGAAGCAGGAAAAACAGCAATATGAGATCTGGTTCCGATTACCTCTCCAGTGAGATAATCTACTTCTGTTATTCTCTCTATCTCATCTCCAAAGAATTCAACTCTTAGTACCATCTCAGAACTGTTAGCCGGAAAGATTTCAAGTACGTCACCCCTTACCCTAAATCTACCTCGTCTGAAGTCTATTTCATTTCTCTCGTACTGAATATCAACCAACTTGCGGATTATTTCATCTCTATCCTTCTGCATGCCTACTCTAAGTGAAAGCATAAGGTCTGTATAGTCCTCGGGGTCACCCAACCCGTAGATACAGGAAACACTTGCAACAATAATTACATCTTGTCTTTCAAAGAGTGCAGCAGTCGCAGAGTGACGGAGTTTATCTATTTCCTCGTTTATGGAGGAATCTTTTTCAATATAGGTATCGGTTGAAGGAATATAGGCTTCGGGCTGATAGTAATCGTAATAACTTACAAAATACTCTACAACATTGTTGGGGAAAAATTCCTTGAACTCGCTGCATAGCTGTGCAGCAAGGGTCTTATTATGAGCAATAACCAGTGTAGGCTTTTGAACCTGCTCTATAACCTTGGCAATTGTATAGGTCTTACCCGAGCCGGTAACACCCAAAAGGGTCTGATGCTTTTGGCCTTCAGTAATCCCCCTGCTCAACTTCTCTATGGCAACAGGCTGATCGCCCTTTGGTTTATATTCTGATACAACTTCAAATCTATTCATATACCCTCCATTGTTTTATTTCTGGATTCAATATTATTTACTTGATACAGCATTAATTAACATCTATAAAAACAACTAAATTTAATTATAACATAAAACGCAGTCGAAGCAAACATATGTTTGTTTTGACTGCGTTTTACAGTTTGTTTTGACTGCGTTTTACAGAAAGTATTCAGTTATGTATCCAAATCCACCAATATATTCTCCAGATCATTTAAATATATGATTGTTGATTATTAAACTTAAACTTAAAAAAACATATGCTCAATAAATATTTTTACACCAATTGCAATTAATATTATTCCTCCGGCAATTCCAGCTCTTTTTCCAAGCATATTGCCAAACCGTTTAGCAACAAGTATTGCAATTGTGCAGCAAATAAAGGTTACGATACTGATGATGGCTATTGAATAAAATATATTAACATTAAGGGCTGAAAGGCTTATTCCAACAGCAAGAGCATCAATACTTGTTGCTACAGCCTGAACAAATAGCAGCTTATATGTAAGTTTAAACAGCGAACATTCCTGTTCTACACCTGCAGTGATTGCTTCATGGAGCATTTTGCCTCCAATGATAGCCAAAAGAATAAATGCTATCCAGTGGTCAAAGCGACTGATAACAGCCTCAAAATTATTCGCAGCAAAAAATCCTATAATCGGCATAATACCTTGAAAAACTGCAAACATTAATGCCATCTGCATTATGTGTTTTAACCTAATCTTATTTATACATATAGAATTGGAAATAGATACTGCTGCTGCATCCATCGATAATCCCAACGCTAATAGTATTATTTCAGTTATTGTCATACAATATCTCCTAACAATATCAGTATATTACAAAAAACAGGAACCATTCCACTCCAGTCAATTTGACTTACGAAATGATTCCGATCCATTTCTTAACTTCTTGGTAACAGTCCGATTTTTCTCTGTACCTTTGAGAGAGTTTTTCTTGCCATATAAGTCGCTTTCTCAGAATTATCCTTTAAAATAGAATTGAGATAATCCTTGTTTGCAATCAGTTCATTATATTTCTGTTGTACGGGTTTTAGCATTTCCACCACTGATTGTCCAACATCTTCCTTGAGGTCCCCGTAAGATCTTCCGTCTAATTCCTTTTCAATATCCGAGAAGGTCTTACCGGTAGCAGCGGAATATATGCTGATCAAATTACTTACTCCGGGCTTGTTGGTCTCATCGTATCTTATTTCACGTTCTGAGTCTGTAACAGCTCTCTTGAATTTTCGAATTATTGCGTCTTCAGAGTCAAGTATAAATACATAAGCATTTTCATTTTCATCAGACTTGGACATTTTCTTTTCAGGTTCCTGAAGACTCATTATTTTGGCACCAATTTTTGGAATGTATGGCTCAGGAATTCTAAAGGTGTCTCCATAAACATTATTAAACCTTTCAGCTATATCCCTTGTTATTTCAAGGTGCTGCTTCTGATCCTGACCAATTGGTACAAGATCGGTCTGATATAATAAAATATCAGCCGCCATAAGAACAGGATATGCGAATAATCCGGCATTGATATTGTCTGCATGCTTTGCGGATTTATCCTTAAACTGGGTCATTCTATTCAATTCACCCATATAAGTATAACAGTTTAGTATCCATGCCAGCTCCGAGTGTGCACTTACATGGGATTGCAAAAACAGTATACACTTTTCAGGATCAAGACCACAGGCCATATATAAGGCCAACAGGTTCAAACTTCGCTGTCTCAACTCTGCCGGTATCTGTCTCACTGTTAGTGTATGGAGATCAACCACGCAGTAGAGACACTCAAACTCGTCCTGCATTGGGATCCAGTTCTTAATTGCTCCGAGGTAATTGCCTATAGTAAGGTTTCCTGAGGGCTGAACCCCACTGAATATCCTCTTCTTTTGCTCTGTCTGTTCCATTGAAAACACATCCTTAATAATTATATTATTGTATTATTAGTAAACAAAAAATAAAAAAATAACATTAATGATTTTATCATTAAAGCAACAGAATTAACAAGGTATTTTAACTATATTTCGCATAACAATTATTTTGATGACTTGTCTTTTTTCACATATGATATGTAAACTATAAGGAAGCCTATACCGGCAATAGCATAATATAAAGCAATCTTACTGCTTCCGGCAGAATACTTCAAAGCCGCAAATGCAAGGAGTACAAATGTAAAAAATATGCTTCCCAGCCGCATTATCTTATTCATAAGCTAATTTTCTTTCCCTTTCACTGTTCTTTATCACTATAGAACGGAGTACACATAAATTCCTATACGTGATCAAAAACGAATATCAATTAAATAACATACTACCTATATTAAAACACAAGAAATTTGCTTTGAAAAGTTCTTTAGTCAACGCATAGAAAATATATAAAAATTCGTGCAAGTTAAACTGGCAGCTAAGTAAAGCGGTTAATCATAAAGACAAATTGTGAGCCTAACCAAAAAATAAATTGAATATTAAAAACAAGGGTGGAAACCGATGTTGGTTTCCACCCTTGTTTGATGTTCGATGTAACTATTTGTTCTTTCTGACACCGTTTTCATCGACTTCGTACTCATCGATTTCAGTATTCTTGGCAAGAGAGCCGTCGGTGTAGAAGTAGTACCATTTGCCGTCAATCTCCAGCCACTTGCCGGACACCATAATGCCATTGTTATCGAAGTAGTAATGGTATTTGCCATTTTCGACATTGAGCCAGCCGGTGACAGGCTTTACGCTTATTTCATCTATATACTGCCACTGTCCGGCGTCGTTCTGCACCCAACCCCTCGCCGTACCCTCATCAATGACAAGCTCAATGAACTTGCGAAGGATGGTTGCTGCTTCACCACGAGTAGCATAGCCCTGCGGATCGAAGGTGTTGCCGCCCTTGCCCTGCATAATGCCAGCCTGTTGGATTGCTATTACAGCATCCTTTGCATAAGCGGAGATTTTTGCAGTATCGGAGAAAGTAACCGCCGCAATAGAGGTCGGCAGCTTGTATCCGTTGGCCTTGACGTAGTTCTGCATCATCACAGCCATCTGCTCACGGGTAATCAGGTCATTCGGCCCGAACTTCCCGCTTCCGATTCCCTGCACAATCTTGCTCTTGACCGCCCACTCAATGTAGGGCATAGCGGTATTGCTGTCCTTAACATCTGTAAAGCTGCTGGTTTTGTAGATACTCATATCCGCTCCGGAGAGTCTGCCAAGTGCCATGATGAAATCGGCACGGAGGATGGCTGTATCGGGAGCGAAGGTACTTGCAGTCTTTCCGCTGATCAAGTCATGGCTGGCGACAAAAGCAATGTTGTCTTTTGCCCAATGTTTCGCTGTGTCGGTAAATGCCGGGGCGGATGCCATGTAACCCACGCCGTAGGTTGACAGGCTGTTCCTGCTGAAAATCACTCTGCCATTTTCGTAGCTAGAGTTGGTCAAAAGCAGCGGTTTGCCTTTTTTGTCGACATACACACCGAACAGGTTGCCGCTCTTTTCTTTGTTCGCGGGTTTGTAGGCAATGCCGAGCGTAACTGCACCCTTGCCAAAATTGGCGACATACTCGGTCTTGCCATTCTCCTGATAGCTCACTGTGATGTCGAACACCGGACGATTGCCTATGAACTTCTTAGCTGCACCAGACAGCTTCGTGCGTCTCGCGGCTGAAACTGTGACCGTGCCGGTAGACTGCTTATCAATCTCGGCAATAGCACCCGTGTCAAGGGTCACATCCAGCACAGCCGAGCCGATT
>JAEYWA010000019.1 GCA_023431385.1 Bacillota bacterium
ACACCTCATCCAATTCAGAGCCCATGTTTGCGAAATTCCCAGTTAGATTATCAAACTCTTCATATTCATCCCCACCTATTCCAAAAGTTAAAATTATATATTTCATATCTTTATCCCAATATAAGTAACCCCTGCTAACAACGGTACCATGTATAAGCTGGGCCGAAATTTTCTCATAATCTTCTTTAGTCAATCCGCCCAGCCGCTCTTCCTCTACCTCAATATAAACCTTTATATCATTGAGCACTTTTGTAACTGCCTTCTCAATCAAGGCATTGGTCATTTTAGGTACTTTTATGGATTTTTTGCCTTTAAAAACATCAGCGTCAACTTCTATAGGCCAATCCTTCTGCTCACTTGTCATAAATGCTTTTTTTAGCTTTTCGAATGTAGTATCAAGCGCTTTATTGTTTGAAAAATAGGATGTATCAGATGCAGCTAAAACAGAAGAAGTGTTGAATAGTAATACAAAAATAAGTAAAAAAGCACAAATTTTTTTCATAAATTCCTCCTTAAAATTAAAATAGCATCTTTTCTATAGCTTATCTAAATTGTAAATTATAGGATGGAATTAGTCAAATTATGACTATAAAAGACTTTTAGCCAAGAGTCCACGTTATAACCACTAAAAAACACACCAAAGTAAATAAATTCACAAAAAAATACAACCCCCGATATCAGTCAAGTGAGAAAGGCTATAAACCTTGTTAGTTTTTCTGACATTGAGAATTGTATTTATTTTAATCAACATGAAACCTGAAACTTTTTCCTGCATGTAAATTATCCTAATTCCTTACTCTTTTGGAACTAGTGTGATTTTACCAGTAGTCTTTGCCTTAGTAGCATCTGTCAGAACTACTTTACTTCCGCTGCCACTGACAACCAAACTCTTATTACTTAATGGATGAATGGTACAAACATTAGTTTTTGGGTCTATATTTATTACCCAACCGTCAACACTAGAGGTATCTTCTTGTATTAGCTTTACCGGTACTTTGTCTCCACTTCTTGGTCTGATACTTTCAGTGGATAGATATGTATTAAACATGCTTCTTACGGAGTAAAGTGTGCCACCCAAGTGTCTTATATAAAACTGATTTGCATAGTCTTCTTTTGTTAATAAAGCCTCTTTATTATTCACTCCGATATATTTGTTCTGACAAACTAAGTAATACCAACCTTCCTTAATTGTATTTTTGTTTGTGTCCGTAGCATGGGTAATGGGCTCAGCCTTTGATGGTACAAGGGATTCCTCCGGTGTTTCAGCTGGTATTGGTGTTGGTGTTGGTTTTGGTGTTTGTGTTGCCGCAGCAACAGTCTTTAATTTTGTTAATACAAAACTCTGGGTTTGATTTGTTGATTTTGTCCACAACACTACATTACTGTTTTTAGTTATTTTACTACCAGAAGTGCCCACAAAAAAACCGTTACTATCTTGTATTCTATAGGTTCCATCACTATACTTTGTTATAGTAAAAATTTGATCGCTGTTGTTATTTACATCATTTTGGGTAATCTTTTTGCCCTTAACTCCTGCACTGGTCCAGTTCTTACCTGAATGAACAGCTGTAATTGTATATTGATTATCGCCTACATTGGTAATGTTAAACTTTTGGTTTTTACTTGTTGTACTTGTATAAAAAATTAATCCTGAACCATTTACCTTACTTGAGCCTGGGACATCAATGCTCAGTCTTGTATTGCTGGCTGCTTTTATATTGTATGTACCGTTTTCAATTGGTGCTGCTGTTAGTACAGGTGTTGCTTCAGACTCTGGAGTTGGTGTCGGTGCTGGAGTCGGTGTCGGAATTGGCTTTGGTGTCTCTGTCGGTTTTGTGGTAGTTTTACCTGATTTAGATCCACCCGGTGTCCACCTTGCATAAAGTGTAGTGTCTTTATTCACTTTAGCTTCGCCAAAATAAACAGGCCTGTCTGCATCTTTTGCATTTTTCTTATAATACCAGCCTGCAAATATATATCCTTCTCTCTTTGGTGTCACATTTGGCTTTGGTATTATTCCATTCAAACCTGTTTTTTTACTTGAAATTCGAGTACCGCCGCAACTATCAAATGTGATGGTAAAGGGCTTTTGCCATGAAGCATAAAGGGTAATATTACTTTTTACTTTAGATATGTTCGGCTCTCTAATAAAATTCCAAAAATCTGCTCCATTCTTTTTAAAGGTCCAACCGGCAAATATATATCCTGCTCTTGTTGGATCCTTTGGCTTTGTAAGCCTTGTGTTATATGTAGTCTTCACGCTTGCGACCGCACTGCCGCCATTTGAATCAAACTTTACGGTATAAATTTCAGGATTCCATTTAGCATATAAATTTACATCTGTTGGAGCTTTGTCCTTATTAAAGTCCCAAGCAGTTTTAAAATCCAGATCCTTAAACCAGCCACCAAATTTATGACCAGGATTTTTACCCGGGTTTTTCCAGGTCAGTCCAGACATATACGGAACAGCAATATATGTATTCGGCTGGCCATTGATATTAGGGTACCACATAATTTTATTCCATGCTTCACGTGTATCAGTAATTATATGACTGTGCGACAATTCTTCAAGGGATATATCAAAGTACTTAGCTCTCATACTTCCTTTAGTATACTTACCGTTATCATACTTATTCCCTGAATCCCAGGTTACGTCCATTATAACCCATCTTTTTTCGCTGCTTAGCCAAGCTTGTGTCCAAGCATGTCCTATTTTATCATCAGTTGTAACAACTCCACTAATGGATTTAGCCGGAATACCTGCAGCACGAAGCAAAGCAACAGTAGTTCCCGCATAGCCTGCACAAACTGCACGTTTACGTTCCAATACAACGAATGGACTTTGTGGATTCAACACATCTCCAGTTTTTGCGACCTCATTTCTGTAGGCAGGATAGTCATAATAAATGTTTGTCGCCACCCAATCATGAATTGCTCTCATTTTTGTGTAATCATCCTTCGATGATGCAGTAATCTTTTTTGCCAATTCAATGATATCTTTATCATCACTACCTCTTTTATTCTTTTCAATTGCATCACTATCAGTTCTTTGAGCATCCCACAGTTCTTTATTCCTGGCATATGCCTTGTCGTAATCCTTCAGTATGGAATGCTGCGTTTTGATGTTGACAATACGGTCTGGTCCATAAACAACAGTTGCATTGGATTGACTTTTAGCAGCTGCCAGTATCGGTGAAAAGATAGCTGAACTTACAAGAATCGCTAAGCCTAAAGCAATTGCCATAGCTTTTGAAAATATTTTTCTCATATTAACCTCCTTGAGCCTCATAACAGCTACGAAGAATAATGTAATTCACAGGTTTGCTTGGAAGACGAAAGCCAGTAAAGTCTATCAAGCTAGTCCCTCATTCGGCCGCTGTCGCTAACAGCACAAAATTGTGGTTCTTTGCTATAAATAGCTCTTTATAGTCTGCCTAATATCAATTTTATTTAGATTACGGAACTGGTGTAATAAAGATAACAACAGGTTATCACATAATTAAAAAGAAAATCCGCTTTCGACCTGAAATGTAAGATTTCTGCCCTGAAATGTAGTTTACAAAAACATACCTAATTGTGAATATACTATTCCCGCATAAAAATCTTCGAAGTCACATAACCACCGAATTCTTCTAGTTTTTCTTTATCAGTCTGCATTTTATCATCACTGCCATAACACTCCAGTGCATACTTGATAATATTATGGTATTTGGTGTCCAGATTCTCCATGCCCCAACGGCCGCCCTGCTCTTTTGATAAAACCAAACCATTTTTAATAAAAGCTAATACCCTGCATAAGTTAAGCACAGAGTACATCGGGTTATCCGACATATTATCTAGTGCGTATGTCACATCTTTTTTGATACTATCGAGAAAGTCATCCTTCGGTATGGTAACAAACACATCATCTATAGGCCGGCCACACCAGGTTATCCCGCAATTCTTGATTATGGTAAAGTTTGCAGCAAGGTCCGGGTCTTCTCCATTCATACGATTGCAATAATCTTCGGGGTCCTTTTTGTACCAGTCTTTATGTGCATTGGAATAATGCAGTTCAAACGGCGTCGGATAGATAAAATTTGTACAGACTTCTTTAAGTACAATATGCATTTCCAATCCTTTGACGGGGGCGGATACATTATATTTCATAACAGCATCCATCAACTGTCTCTTAGTGTTATGAGACAGTTTCTCATTCACGACCACAATAAAATCAATATCACTTTTGTTCCAGTTAAAACATTGCAATGCAATTGAGCCATGTACATAGAACCCGACAAAATTATCTTTCAATATTTTCTGAAAGGCTTCAGATATTTGGTCCAATAACAATTCGTATTTCATACATCATCATCTCCCTTATGTTCTATTGGAATTATAGCATATACTCAACTGATTTATTACCATTCAACACCCAGATTGTTCCCTGTGCGAGTCTTTACAAAACCATATAAAATACTTTTGGTTTTATATGGTTTTGTTATAATTAAACTGATTAAACAAAAAAAAGATGGGGTGGATATTTATGTTTTGTGAAAGATGCGGGAATAGAGTTGGTAATGAAGTAAACTTTTGTAGTAAGTGTGGTAATGCAATTGAAGATCAGACGATAGCGCAAGATTTCCGAATAACACAACCTAAAAATGATGGAAAAGCAATAGCTTCCTTTGTATTAGGCATTATAGGTTTAGTTGCGTGGATTATTCCTCTTTTAGGCTTTCCAATTACCATTGTTGGTTTAGTCCTTGCTTCTCTCCCGTTAAATAAAGGACAAAAAGGTAAAGCGGTTGTAGCTTTGGTGATATGTATTTAGGATTGGTTGCTACTATAATTAACTCTGCAATCGGAGCATATTTAGGAGCCACAGGACAGCTGTATTTTTAATTTAATAAGATATATTAATAATTATACGAATACATCCGCTATCGTACGTGCTAACATATAATAAACTGCTGCAATGTCAATTCTACAATTTTGCTTTTTTAAAAGCGCCCCCCCTTAACACTATGACTACTAGAGTTAGGGGAGTAATCAATTTAGATTCTTATTTAAAATATCTCTCCAGCAATCCCTTAAATCCTGCACCATGTCTTGCTTCGTCATGAAACATAAGCTATTATAGCTGGTTTCAATGTGATATCTAGATCCTTACCCGCTTTTTACCCAACTGCCATCGAAAAATAATCTCCAGTTTTTCCTATAACTACCCAAACTGCTTCCGATTTATTTGCTTTGCGTATTAATTTCGGGTTTGCTCCACTTCCATGCAAACCATACGATAAGTAAATCACACCCAATTTCAATAATAGAAAAGAATATGTAATGAAGCGTTGATGTTCCGACAAAAAACGAAGCAACTTGATATATAACCATTAATAAACCTGCAACAATATTTGCCCAACGATTTACCCCATACTTCAATATACGGGACAGAATAATCATGATAAAAGGAATTTCCAAAGAAATGCCTGCTGCCAGCGAGCTCCCTGCGTCATTTGAACAGGCATGGTGCCTGCAACTATACCTTTGATGAATTCGGGATCCATGATTGATAAAACATCACAAAAAATGTAATTGACTGTTACAAATATCCACAATGTCGAAAGCCAAGTTTTCATATCTACTCTAAAAATTCTTTCAAACGCTATCATTTATATCTCTCCTCTTATTTAAGCAAGTTTTTAAATGAATTTACTCATCCTGCACTCAATTAATCCTCTTTCACTTCATAATCGAATACTTCTCCTATTTTGACACCGAATACATCGGCGATCCGAAAAGCAAGTTCCAATGACGGAGAATGCTTTCCAGCCTTTATTGCCACAATGGTCTGCCTTGAGGCTCCTACTTTTTCGGCGAGCTGCTGCTGTGTCATTTCATTGGCAAAGAAACGTAGCCTTCGAATGTTGTTTTTAATCTCAAGTTTCTTAGACATTTTTTACTCCACTTCTGTAAAAGTATAACTGAGTGAATCCTTCAAACAACGAACCCACACAGATAGAAATAAACATAATGTTAATCATGATCACAGGGGAAAAGCCAAGGACAATTGATACCAACGCTACAACAAATCCTGTTCCTGCAGTGATGAAGCCAACTCGCATCGCCTTTAGTTCAATCAGTTTATCCATTTCATCCATAACCATTTCAGCTTTTATTGTTTTTCTAATTTTCTGATCATCACATTCGGTATTTTGTGATGTCCGCTGCACGACAATCGCTACAGAAAGCAGAATATGGAAAACAATTTGAACAATGACGGCTGAAACAATACATATTGCAATAAAAATCAGTATTGAACCTGCCCAGAACCTAATATTATCTGCTGCAATTGTACCTGACTTATACTTTCCATATGCATATATGCAGTATGCTATCAAAATAAATAACCCCATAATAGTTAAAACAATTGCTGTCTTTCGCAGGGCCTCGTCTGTGTTTTGGACACCGAGCCTCGTCACAGTATTTAATCAATGTGCCAGAAAAGCTGTTCTTGTCGCATATACAGCCTATCAAATTGAATTCTTTATTGTTATTAGGAGTCCAGTACCGGTAATAATCTTTTGTGACTTCTTCGTCTGACTTCTGCTCTGTGGTATCACACATGTCATTAGACTTTTTATTCCATTGCAGTACAAATTCTTTTGCTTCTGCTTGAGATACTCCGGCATAATCCCTGAAGTAATTAACTATTCTGCCAAGACACTTGTTTCTTTCACCCTTAGGTACGCCTTTATCAAGCATAGCAGCTACACAGGGGTAAATACCCTATACATATGAGTTGCGGACTTCTTGTGATTGACAGGCCTGCCTATTCCAGCCGCTCTCTCCAACTTTTTGAGTTGGCTCTCAAGATAATCCAGCGTATAGCGCCGGAAACCCTCCTCCTTGTATCGGAACACTATATTGACAGCCAAAGGGAACCCCTCGTCTTTATGATTAAGCGTACCGGGCAGTCGCAGAGTCTGTGCATCGTTGATATTACTACGGTCAGCACCCGATAAAACAGCAAATCGACGTGTAATTGCGGTCACACGAGCAATATCAGTAGTTTCTTCAATACCTACATAAAAATGATAACTATGACCGCTATCTACAGCAAAATGAATCTACAGGCCGCCAGTAGTATTACGGAAATGATTAGAGAAATCTTGTATAGTACTGTATTTATTCTTGAAGTCCTTTTTGTCAAAATAAAAACCAAGACAGCACCTACGGCACATATTTTCAGCCTCTTTTGTGGTAGCCTCACCCTTAACAGTTGACAAAGAAATAAAGGTGTCGGAAGTAAAACCGTTATTTATACAACGCTATAAATAATCTTGTTAGCAAAAAAATCGACGTGGAAATATCCGTTGCTGAACTTACGTGATAGGGTAATCTTTTCATTAGCCAGTAAGATTGAAAACAGAAAGTCAATGTAGGCATCTGTTGCCGATATAGCTATTGGTTGTGCTATTTCTACTTCTATTTCATCTTCTTCTGGTTCAAAACAGCTGTACTTTCTCATAGTGATTTCTTCCTTCATTAGCGTTAAATATGCCCGGCAACGCCGAGCATCCAGTTTAATCAAGTCCTAATGCCGCATCCAGCTCATCACCATCAATTTTAGGAGCTAGGAATGATGTTACAGGCACGAGATATAACCTCTACTTTAGTATCTGCCTGCTGCTCACACCCTCGAATAAAAACCTTAAATTCGCCGTCAGTACCTCTACGCCAAGCTGCTGTCTGAGTTGTACTCATTGTTTATACCTCCTAGACTGTAACTTCTGCCTTAGACATCTCCAACCCCAACTCACGCAGCTTTTTATTGTAAACTGTCATCTTTTTCATACCTCTGAAGGTAGTTTATACCAATTGCATATTTAATTTGCCAAACAGGTAATTTGAGCTCAATATAATCTATATCATTATAGCCTTACAAGTAGCTGTCTTTCCACTTCCGTTGACTGCCTCACAAGTAATGGTTCTAAAAAAACAATATCCTGCAATCGGTCTGATTACAGGATAATATCATTTGATATGGTGTACCCCGCTTAGTTTCCGTATTGCTCATACACATAAGGCAGAATTACCCATGTAACATCATCGGCAGCAATAGTATTTGTGTGTATTTCAGGTTTAAGCCCTTGATATAAATGTTGTGCCTTATCACAAGGATTTTTATGACAATCCTGGCACCTATCAACTTCATTTTCAGCCGCACATTTCAATGAATCACAGTTAAATCCTTTATCTAAACCCCCTGTATGACAGCCATCACAAAACTTCATATCATCGCCCCAATAGCCCCCATCGCCTACACCTCCCGCATATACACGTATCAACCGCTCTTTCAACTCCGCCCGGAACTCCTCGCTGATTGTTCCACCGTTATAATGTACACACAAATCGCAACGGTGTCTGCAACTGGAATAAACCGCCTGCTCTTTCGGAAACGGCTTTCGGTTAGGCTTTTTCTTAATCAAAACAAGCTGTTTGACAGCTTCAAGCGTACATAAGTCAGCAACGGAAATAAACATCCACTTGCCGTCATGATGCGTTTTGCTGTTATCGTAAATTTCCTGTATCTTCTGTGGAAATTCATTGCGACGTGCCTCAAATAATTCACGTTCTGCCTTTCCGAAAATAACGAGAAAATCATAATGGTCTTCACGTATGTAGATAGTCAGCACCGTTTTCCTGCCTTTGCGGAACTTCAATTCATCTTTGCCGTTGCCCACTTCATCTAAAAAATACTTCCCTCGCATAAAGCACATAGTTTCCGCGCTGACATTTTGCAGTTCTGTTTTATCGTTCATCTTGCAACCCCCTATCTGCCTGTTATTGGCTTCCTTAACCAACCGAGTTTAAAAAAGTGTTAGTGTATTTCCGTATTATTATTTAATTATTTCAAAAAGATGTTCGCAGTGTTTTTCACCGTTGGAGCTAATTGGTGATGATACAGTTTCTATAAGGCGCAGTTTCACACCGAGACTGTTCTCAAAATGATATTTTACATGTCCACTACAATAGCCACAATATGTAAGTGAAACAGTTGTGGGTTTTGACAATTTACTTATAATTGAACATACACATCTATATTTTTCATTGTCTTCAAAATTCCAAAATATACTCAATGTTCCATCATCGTTTATTCTGCAGCGAGCTGATTCGTTCATATCCATTGCGTTTAGTATTCTTATACGTTCTTCGATGAGTTTGTCCTTAAATTTCAGCATGAATTCGGCGGTAGGTTCATTTTTGTTGCAACCTTGCTCCTCCATGACGGAAAGGATTTGACCTTTTGTAAGCAAATTATCCATCTGATTTACAAATGCAATTTATTCTTCCGGTGTTTCATCTTCAGTATCCGGAAAAACAAATCCCTCCATTACTTCCATCGGAATACCTTTTTCAAGCATAGTCTTCTTGATTTTTGAAATGTTCATATCAAGAACATCCTCCTATCAGCCCATTAAGGGCGTTCTTCACCCACCGAGTTTAAAAGGGTTGGTGTCGTTTTGTATTATACCTTTTGGCAGTCAGGGCATATAAAAGAAGATGTGCTACCCGTTTTTGTTGAAATTATCGTCTCGCCACAAACCGGGCAAGGCTGGTTTTCTTTATAGCCCACAAGGAAATAATCCATTGTGAATCCGCCTTTTTGCCCAAAGAAATCACTTTCGAAAGCAAACGTACCTTTTTCTCGTGAAAGGTTCAATAACTCTGTTATGCTGTCATAAAGGAGTCTGATTTCATCCCCGTTCATGTCCGATATTTTCTTTTGGGGATGCAGGCGGGCTTTGAATAAAATATCGTGCATATACATGTTCCCGATGCCGCCGACATTCTTTTGATTCATTAAAAAGGCTTTAACCTGTGTCTTTTTTCCTTTCAGTAGAGATAAAAAATAATCAAGCGTAAACTTTTCATCAAAAGGGTCAATCGCAATATCTTTTGTGTTAGGCTCTGATTCAAGTTCATCATCCGAAACGAGTAAAAATTTGCCGAACCACCAAAAGCGGGCGGTATAGCCGCTGTCGTCACTAAAGATAACCTTTATGTGGTATTTTTCAGCTTCGTTCTTCTCATTATCGAAGAACAAAATATGCGCGCCCATACCAAGAGATAAAAGGATATTTTCACCGTTAGAGAGCTTAGTGATAATCCATTTCCCCCTATTACTGGTATCTTCAATCCTTGCGCCCAAGGTTCGTTTTTGAAACTCATCAAACGGTATGTTGGCACATTTTTCCTGCAGTAGAGTAAGAGTTTGTATGGTCTTTCCACGCAGGATATCTCTCATTTGTCCAGCGAGTTTAGCGATTTCAGGTAGTTCAGCCATTTTATTTTTACTCCTTCTTGTTCTTTATTTGTATTGGAATAAATATATCTTGTTGGTATCTGTTCAACTCACTTGCTATATCCCACGGTAGAATTTCCTCAATCATTTCGTAACGCTGCAATTCACCTTCCGCATTAGCGTCAAGCTCAAAATGGTCGCTCTTATTTACCCAGTCTTTCAATAGAATAATAGTATCATCCATATCTTCCATGAAGGAACTGGCTATTGCGAATAATCCGCCTGTAAATTTTTCATCTGCATATTCTGTTGAATTTTTATAGTCGCTTGGTATTTTGATAAGCATAATCCATTCACCGTTTGGTTCTTTGCGGTAAAAACAATTACGCAATCCGGGACTTGGTGTGAATCCGAATTTCACAAACAGGTTCTCCATTTTACCATCCAGATTTTCTACTTGTCCTGTTTTCAATCGTGAAGTAAGAAAACGCATAGGTGGTAATCGAATAATCCGGACATCATGTAGTCTTAATGCTTCACGGCTGATTTCCGACAACTTTTCAAATGTGACCGTCTCATTTCTTTCTACAGTGGCAAGCCTTTTTTCGGTTTCTTCATAAAGCAAAGTAATGGCCGATATTTTCTTGATACCGCTCATAAGCATTTTATGGAGAAAATCATCCACAAGATGTCTTAGCTCAGATAAGGCTGAAATCTTCGTGTCAAGGGATTCGAGTTTGTCCACAAACGCTTGAATCAATGCTGTAGTGTTTTCACTTTTGAATATAACGACCATATCCTTAACCGGGATTTGTAATTTACGTAAAATAATAATCTGTTTCAATCGTTCAAGTGCAGCGGTATCATAATAACGTTGGGTTTTGTAATCAGGATGGTTGCTCCATAAAAGCCCCATTTCCTCATAATACCTTAGTGTCCTACTCGATATACCGAATTTTTCAACAACTTCGTTTATTCTAATTAATTCCAAAAATATCACCACCTTGCAACCATTATATAAGTTGACGCAGGGTCAATGTCAATAGTATATTTCTGAATATGAATGGTATTATTTAGAAAAACCTTTGCAGGCATTACAAAAATATCAGCATAAGGCCTTGGCACCAACGTTTGTGCACCATATAATGACCGTAAAAGTATACTCTACGGAACGCTGGTATCACGGGAAGAAGTCCTCAGATTTTTACGGCATCAGATTAAAGGTGGTATGTTATGAGTAAAGAGTCTATTACAAGCACACCACGAGTTACTTGGGGCTATGCGAGAGTATCAGACTGGGGTTAGGAGCTATCACGCCAGTTGTTAAGCTTAGCTGAATATGGAGTCGTAGAAAGTCGCATCATATGCGATAAGCAGTCATGAAAAGACTTTCAGCGTCCGGACTGGCTTACTCACAAAGGGCAGCTGATTAGGGCAGGGGATATTCTCGTAGTCAAGGAGTTGGATAGGATTGGGAGAAATTACGATTTGATTAAGCAGGAATGGACAGAATTGAGAGCTGCAGGAGTAGAAATAGTAGTCATTGATACACCTATATTGTCTACGGCCGATAAAAGCGACCTTGAAAAATCCCTCATTTCGAGCATCGTGTTCGAGCTACTTGCGTACCTCAGTGAGAAGACCAGAATTAAGATTAAGTCATCGCAGGCCGAGGGAATAAGGGCGGCCAAGCAGAATAAAGTAAAATTCGGTCGGCCGCTGCTGTTGAGCCTCCCGGATTTGCAACTGAGGTGGCTAAATGGAAAGCTGGAGAACAGACAGCCGTGGAAACATTCACAAAGCTTAAATTAAGTAAGACCACATTTTATAAGTTAGTTGGCAAAACGGAGGCGTAACTATGGCATATCAATTCTGCCCCCGATGTAGTATCATCCGCAGGAAAGTTTCTCGTATATGTATGGGTTGCCGCTATCCTACTGTACCTTCAGCCTCCATGACGGTATTCTCATAGATGATATAACAGAGCTTACTTATGATTTTGAATATTTTTATATGGGGTTTTGTTCCGTTGAAGATGAGATACAGACTGAAATTGATAAGATAATACTGTGGCTAAGTAATGATGGACATATTGCCTTTCTTAAACTGGCAGCTCTCTGGCTTTGATACCTTAGAGGCCGATAAAAATCTATAAAGTGGAGGTGATACTAATATATAAGATTATCTGCCACGATTGTGGCATCATATGTGACTTTGCGATTGACAGCCGCCCCTGTCCCAGCCGTGGTGCCCATAATGGTTGAGGAGGAACTGGTTGAGGCAGCTGAACTGCTGACAAAGCGTGATTCATTAAACCATATTTCTTAATGGAATTGCAATTATCATTATTGGTTGTTACATGAAGGATACTATATTAAGGTCGTCTTCTAAAAGCGTTTTTTCTTCTATATTGAACTTTTCAATGAAATTCTCTGCTGAATAAGTCGCTTTATTAAGAAAACATACTGAAGGATTCTTTCACCGGGTATCTTAAGCCAAGATTCTACGGAAATTTAAAGCATTGAATGAACTTGTAATATCTATCTTTTGTGACATCTTAATACCTCATTTAGCAATATTATTAAAATCATAATCATGTCTAAATACTACAAAGTTTTACCAATACCTCCTATTTTTTAGTTCAAGCTCAATATTATTGAGCTTAAACAGCAAACGTATATAACAGGCACGGTTTAGCTTCTACAGGTGCTGACATGATAAAAACCCAGCAATAAGACAAAGGATAAAATTGGCTGAAATCACTGTGTTTATAATGGTTTCAGAATTTATACTGTGTACAATTTGCTGTGTATGACGGTCTGATAATAAAAATTAGCGATTGCATACACAGTATTGTACACAACCGCTTATACTATTATTCACCGCTTTTATGGTTTACTTAAATCGGATAAAACCTTCAAAAGCCTTGATAATTCTTATTTAAAGTATCTTTCTAATAATCCCTTAAATCCTGCACCATGTCTTGCTTCGTCCTTACACATTTCATGCACTGTGTCATGGATTGCATCCAGGTTCAGTTGTTTTGCTCTTGTAGCCAGATCCTTCTTGCCCTTGCAAGCCCCGGCTTCAGCTTCAAATCTTAATTGAAGATTCTTCTTCGTATCGGCATGAACCACTTCACCCAGTAACTCTGCAAATTTAGCTGCATGCTCTGCTTCTTCCCAGGCAGCAAGCTTGTAGAAAGCACCAATTTCAGGATAGCCTTCACGCTCAGCCTGTCTTGCCATAGCAAGGTACATGCCTACTTCTGTACATTCACCCATGAAATTAGCTCTCAAGCCTTCAAGAATTTCTGCGTCTACGCCAGCTGCCACACCGATTCTGTGTTCGTCAGCCCAAACAGCTGAAGTCTCGGTCTGCTCAATAAATTTTTCTCTGGCAGCCTTACACTGAGGGCAGTTGTCAGGTGCTGCATCCCCTGTATGTACATATCCGCAAATAGAACAAACAAATTTCTTCATAGTAATAAATCCTCCATTATGTATTAATTATTTATTTAATATATAAATTTTTCCACTTTAAGCGGAACGATAATATATGTACCACATAAACCCAAGGTTTAAACATATTATTTCATTTCCACACAATTAACACATATAAAGAAGGAATTCTTGCATTGTCAGCAAGGATTAATATGCACCACCGCATCCTTAACACCTTTTATGTCTTTAACCCTACACTTAATCTCCGAGGCTATTTTATGACTTTCGTTGACCGACATTTCGCCATCCACCGATACTTTTATAATCAGTATATATCCTGCTCCCACAGGCTTGGCATTAATACTGTCTATGTGATCAACACCATTTATTCCATTTACAAGATTGTAGGTATTCTCCTTAAAAATCGGGTCGATATCCGTATCCATCAACACTTTAAAGGAACTTATGAATATTTTCACTCCTGTATAGAATATCCAGAGAGAAATGCCTAAGCCCACAGCACCATCAACCCAACTGAAGCCAAAATAGCCCATAATAATGCCTATCAACGTTCCACCAGTAACAAACACATCATTTCTGTGGTCTTCGGAGTTTGCCAATACCAATAGGTTTTCCAATATTTTTCCCACACGATTTGTATAGATAAATAAAATAAGTTTTACGACAATGGTGACTATAGCAACGGTAATTAAGAACCAGGAGGTTTCAAATGTTGATTTATTAATTATTGAGAATAATGAACTTTTAAAAATTGTAAAGGATATAAACATCAGAGATAAGCTTATGATCATGGAAAAGATATATTCAGCCTTGCCATGCCCATAGGGATGGTCCCTATCCTCCGGTCTGCTGGCAATAGTATTTCCCACAAGAGTCATAACTGATGCAAACACGTCACCGGCACTGTTAAAGCCATCTGCTATCATGGCCTGGCTTCTGCTCAAAAAACCTGCAGTAAGTTTAATTGAAAGAAGAAATATATTGGCAAATATGCCAAGTATGGCGACTTTTTTTGTTGTTTTGAATCTGTCCATTTTTCCTCCTGGTCAACTTCATCATTTTTCAGGCGCCGAGCACCTATCCAAGTTGTCGGAACCACACTGATGCATACATTATGATCTAATGCATTATATGAACTGATACATTAGATGAACTGATACATTATAAGATGAATCGCAAGACCCGCCAAACCGCCTATAACTGTTCCGTTTATTCTTATATACTGAAGGTCGGCTCCCACCTGAACCTCCAGCTTGTCAACCATATCTTCTGCCTCCCAGCTATCCATTGTGTCATATATCAATGAGCCGACCTTATCGCCGTAAATAGCCACCATTTCCCCAGCAATTTCTATTACTGCGGCATCAATGTCCGCTCTCATACCAGCGTTATTGTCTATCCCTTTTGAAATCATATCCAGAACATTCAGGATTTTACCATGGAGTTTACTCTCATCCTTCAGAAAAGAATTTTTTACCTCTGTCAAAGTATCGGTCAAATAGTTCAGCAAGTCATTGAAGGCTTCAGAGGAAAGCATCTGGTTTTTTAGCTGTTCTCCTTTTTCTATAAGCTCTTCATTGCTGCGCATATCCTCTAACAGCTTTGGAAGTGCAGAGAGAATAAGCCTGTTGATTTCAGCATTTTCATCCTTATCAAGTGCCTCAATCTGAGCTAATAAATAATCCAGAATCTTTTTATAAATCAGATCACCAATAAAGGGCATTGCAAGAGTTTTATTTATCCCGGCCAGTATCAGCAGGGTTTTTTCTTTATTATCTTTGATATATTTATATGTAACATTAAGTAATGCTTTAACCAGCGGTTTGTGATAGCCTCCTTCGACCACTGGACCTACAACTACTGCCAATGCGGGATAAAGCCTTATTCCTTCAACTTTTTTGTTTATGACTGAAGTTAAATAAAACTTTAATTTATCATCGTCTGCCACAGTGTTAAGTATACCCGGAAGTTTCGATGCTATTCCGATGCTTAAGGTCTCCCTGTTGTTTAAAATATATGTGGAAATTTTTGATGCTACTCCAACATTATCCAGTTTGGAGCGAATAAGTTCTGGGGTAAAGAAATTGGAAACCACAAAGTTCGATAAGGCCTTGGCAATCCTTTGCTTGTTATTTTGAATTATGGCTGTATGTGGTATAATTTTCAAACCCAGAGGATGCTTGAAGAGTGCTACAACCGCAAACCAGTCTGCCAGTGCACCTACCATTGAGGCTTCAGCAAAAGCCGCAATAGAAGAAAACAGAAGCCCTCGGTCCTCATACCTTTTCATTATGATAAATGTAATAGTCATGAAAGCCAGAAGTGAAGTTGCAATTATTTTCATTTTTCTTAGCTTTGCTCTCAGCTTCAGTTCTTCGTTAAGGTAATTATACTTTTCCATTTAACCAACTCCCAAAAACTAATCCTTAGTCTCTGCTTCCTTTATTGGATTTGTACTATTCAAGCCGCTGTCCAGAATTTTTGCCAGGTCAGCATCAATTTCGTCCCATACAGCTTCCAGCCCAATACGCTTTTCAGAGGAAAAGGGTATTACTTTAACAGTATTGTCAAGTTGAAGAACCTTCTTAACATCGTTAATTCTTAGATTTATCTGAGATCTGCTTATCTTATCTGCCTTCGTAGCTATTATTAACGTATTCAGCCCAAATCCTCTGAGCCATTGATACATTGTTATATCGTCCTTACTAGGAGAATGCCGTATATCAACAAGCATTACAATCAGCTTAAGATTATTTTCCTTTCTGGAGTATAAATATGTTTCAATTATATTTTCCCAGGAGGCCTTCATATCCTTGGATACATTGGCAAAGCCATAGCCGGGTAAATCCACCAGATAAAAGGTGTCATTTACATTATAAAAGTTAATTTGTCTGGTTTTTCCCGGAGTTGCTCCAACTCTGGCCAGGCTTTTTCTATTTACCAAAGTATTAATTATCGAGGACTTACCCACATTGGATCTTCCTACAAAAGCTATTTCAGGATATCCTGTAGCAGGATATTGGTTAGGTTTAACAGCTGTAATTACATGCTCCGCCTTCTTTACTATCATATATTATAAATCTCCTTATAAGTCATGTTTTTCATATCTTCAATATCAGTAATTTGAGGAATCTCTTGAACTGGTTATATTATAACTCCATCACGGCTAATTATTATTAATTATACCTCAATTACTACATTTTTTATCCATTTGTCTGATTTCAAACGGATAACCGATAGTATAATTTTTGCCAGTTCTTCAGCCATAACCATCAGTACTACCCATTGTACCTCCAGTTTGAACACAAATGCACCGATAAAAGCCAGCGGAACTCCTATAAACCACATGGTAAAAGCTTCAGCCTTGAAAGCAAATCCAGCATCTCCTCCGCCTCTTAATATTCCAACGATAGCTACTATATTGGCTAAGCGTATGGGGATAATAAAGGCGTTAATATGCAATATAAGAATAGCAGTCTTTAAAACATCAGGAGTAACCTCAAAAAGGTTTGCAACCGATGGCGCGATAAAATATAACGCTCCCCCTAAAACTATTCCCCCATAAATACATAAGGATACAAAGTTCCATGCATACCGGCGCGCCTTATGCTCCTCACCAGCACCTATTGCATGACCCATAATTACCGCAGAGGCACTGGCCATTCCGAAGCCTGCAACCAGAAACAGATTTGTTATATTATTTGTTATTTGTACTGCAGCAAAGGCTTCTGTGCTGATTCTGCCATATGCCACAGAATAAACAGCAAAGCCTAGTCCCCAGCAAATTTCATTGAGAATTACCGGAATCATAGTTGCCGTAACACGCTTGAACAGGTCAGATGTAACCGTTTTTAATACCTTCAGCCTTAAACGCAATATATCATAATATCTTCCGCTAACAGCCAGGAGAATAACCATTTCAATAATTCTTGAAATCAGTGTAGCGGTAGCTGAGCCCTTTACTCCCATGGCCGGGAACCCCCACAAGCCAAAGATTAAAACAAAATTCAACAGAGTGTTTATTCCTAAAGCGATTCCACTTATTACCAAGGGCATGGTGGACTTCCCAATACTTCTCAGGTTAACGCTCACTCCAAAGCTTATTGATGCAAATACAAAACTAAAGCTGAAAATTCTTAAAAAATCAGAACCAAGTTCTATAACCAACGGGTTTGTATTGAAAATAGCCACAATCTGAGCCGGAAAAATAGTTCCCACAATTGAAAACAGTATCGAAACCCCTACTCCCAATGCTGCTCCGATATTGACCACCTTACCGATGTTTTCATAATCCTTTTTTCCCCAGAACTGTGCAATATAGATTCCGGCCCCGCTATGAATGGCAGCATACATAAGGAAGACCAGCAGTCCATATTGATTGGCTATTCCGACAGCTGCTACAGGCTCGTTGCCCAGCTTTCCCACCATAACACTGTCAACCATACTCAATGAAGACGTAATTAAGTTCTGCAATATTACCGGTATGGCCAGCGTAATAAGCTTATAATAAAAAGACTTGTCCCCAAATAATATATTTTTCATTAAGTCCCCCAAGTAACCGTTTTTATCTCTCTTCCAGAATATTTACCTACGTGATTATACTACACAAATAAACAAATTACTATGATCTAATATTTAAAAAATCCGCCCATCAGCTGACAGGCGGATTTTATGACATTTTACTATACTTGTAGGCTGCCTATTACATTTACTATACCAAGAGCCTTTCTATCACCTTGCCATTTGCTTTTCGCATGTTTGTATCTGCCTGCTTCAGCTGATCGGTAACTTTGCTGTATTCCACAGTCCGCTTTATTTTCAAGGTTGTGGTTTTTATAAGCTCCTCATAGCTCAATACAAAATACCTTATTATTTTATACTGCGGCATATCCTCATTCATTTTTTTGATTTCCTTTTGCACCATTTCGGATATCTCCTCAACGGTTGGTTTCCTACCCCATTTTTCTGCAAGAACCTCCTCGTTTATAACAAGCTTGGCACAAACCTGAATATCTCCGTCAGGTGCGGTATTTCCCCAGGCAAAAGCTTCCTTTACACCCTCAATATTGTTTAAAAGCATTTCGTACTCCTCTGGGAAGGCTTTCTTACCATTTGTAAACACAATCATTGATTTGGCCCTGCCCGTTATGGTTGTGAAGCCTTCCTCATCAATAAAACCAAGGTCTCCGGTGTGGAACCAGCCCTGTTCATCAATGGACTCTCTAGTTGCAGCTTCGTCCTCATAATAGCCCATCATAACATTGGGGCCTCTTGTGATTATTTCTCCCATGCCATTTTCATCGGGATTGTCTATGGCTATCTCTATTCCCCTCATAGGCTGGCCTATAGTTCCGGCCTTATTATAAAAATCGTTATTAGCCGCTACCACAGGTGAGGTTTCTGTGAGCCCATAGCCCTGAATAACCTTGAGTCCCAGTGTTCCAAAGCCGTTAATGATTTCCTTGTCAATAGGTGCAGCTCCTGAAATGGCCAGCCTTAAGCCCGGGCCAATCTGCTGGAGTATTTTTCTGAACAGCTTCCTTCTGATGTCAATTCCCACAACAGATAATGCATTTGATACTCCACCTAAAACCTTGACAAGGCCGACCTTTCCGGCCTTTCTCAAACCCTCCTGCAGCTTTTTATGCATGGCTTCCAATATAGCCGGTACTACAACCAGCAAGGTAACATCAAATTCCTTTAAATTCTTAGCAATATGCTTGATGCCCTCTGCATAAGCGATGGTTACACCGTTCTTAACCATAAATAACATCCCTCCCGAAAGCTCGAAGGTGTGGTGAAGGGGCAGGATGGACAAGTGTACATCATTGGGATATATCTTAATTATAGATGTGATTGCACTTACATCGGAACATACATTCCGCTGGTTAAGCATAACACCCTTGGCCATACTGGTTGTCCCTGATGTAAAAAGCAGTAAAGACAGTTTTTCCGGATCAATAACTGCATTAATAAAACTCTTGTCCCCCGCTTTCAGAAACTCATTACCCTTTATAATTAGTTCCGGTATACTATGGAAATTCCCTGGATATTCACCCTCCAGCTCATCCATACTAATAAACTGCTGTATCCCGGTATTTTTTTTAGACAGCTGCAGCATTTCAGAATCAAACTGCTTACTGTAATATATGGCATCTACCTTTCCTCTTCCTATCAGGTTCTCTATCTCGACTTCGGGTAAATGCTTATCCAACGGCACCGCTATACCTGTACCGTTAACTATTGAAAAAAAGCTGATTGCCCATTCATATCTATTCTCGCCGATTACAGCTATCCTTTTATCCTTAAGCCCCAAATTAAGCAAAGCTGTTCCCAGAGCATCAATTTCAGCTCCAAACTCTTTATAGGATTTAACTCTGATATAATTATCACGTTTGAATTTGAAAGCAGCCTTATCCCCGAACTTCAGTATACTGTTCTGTACTAACTGCTTAAAATCCACCACGTTGTCAGTATCATAATAACCCAGCCCGGTTACGGTCTTTCTACCGTTTACATTGGATAATACAATTCCTTTTTTGCTCATATGGGTTCTCCTTGGATTTTAGATAATAATTATTACCTGGTTATAATTATTATATTCCATTCATGAAATTCTATCAATCAATTCTATTAAAATATTCCAAATTACCCTTTTTCTTATAATATATATATTTATTTATGGTAATTAGTTTTATCAAAGCTAATATATATATGCATACTAACATTTACTACCCAAGGGTGCTTATATTAATAAAATGGAGGCAATTTAATAATAATTGTGATAAATAATTGTATTTCGAGGGTAACAGTGCTAAATTAATAAATATATCGGGCTTTGGATAATATCTCCAACACACTTGGAGCTAGCAGTACCCGATTAAACTATAGTTCATTATACAATTCTTTTTTAGGGAGAATAAATATATGTCCAGAAAAATAGTAAAGCTTACTTTTGGAGAGGAAGTTGCCAATGCCATTACACATGGAGTTCCGGCTCTGCTTGTTTTAGCTGCCTTTCCCTTTGTTATAATTACGGCCTACACCAAGGGTAGCCTTGTTGATGTCGCAAGTGTCACCATATTCAGCATCTGTATTTTCCTTATGTTCCTGATGTCTACCTTTTACCATGTGATGGAGCATGACACAACTCATAAGCGGGTTATGCAGATATTGGATCATATATGCATATACATAGCAATAGCGGGTACCTATACACCAATAGCCGCCTCAGTTATTGGCGGCTGGCAGGCTATAGTGCTTCTTTCGGTTCAATGGGTAATGGTACTGTTCGGCATTCTTTATAAGTCCATATCAAAAAAATCCATACCCAAATTATCTCTGATGATTTATCTCGTAATGGGCTGGAGCCTTGTTATCTTCATGCCGCTTTTCTTTCAGAAAGCGAATCCTCTGCTTTTCTGGCTGATTCTCGGGGGAGGTATTTTCTATACGGTGGGCGCTGCAATATATGCCAAAAAGGGCTTCAAATACCACCATATGGTCTGGCATATATTTGTGTTTCTAGGTGTCCTGACACATTACATCGGGATCTGCTTTTTTATGTATTAACTCAATTCTTAAATTGCAATTTTTATTAGTCAGGTTAGTCAACTTTACAGTAATCTATTGATTTGACTCACCACAGATTAAACCTAAAGCACCTCCTTTTTGCTTCCATAGTAAAAAAGAGATGCTTTTTTATATCTAATAGCCTTATTAGTTTACAAGCTTAGGTGGGAATTACTTGCAATTTACTATTGTATAGTGTAATATTAATACATAACGTACGTTATATAATGTACGTTATGTATTAATAATTGTAAACATGTTAAAGGATGTGACTATATGGGACCTAAAGTTAAATTTACAAAGGAGCAGGTAATAAACGCGGCCTTTGAGATAGCCAAATCAGAAGGTATCGATAGTGTAACCATGAAAAAAATTGCACAAAAAATGGGCAGCTCGGTAGCTCCCATTTATGTTAACTTCAAGAATGTTAACGAATTGACTGAAGCTTTAATTAATAGGATTTTTAGCATAAGTCAACAGCTCTTAATCGAAGAAAGCACAGGAAATCCTTTCTATGATATAGGAAGAGCAAGCCTAAGATTTGCAGATGAGTACAAGGTACTTTTCAGGGATATGATTATGAAAAGTAACGGTTATAAAAAAAGTTACGATGAAAAAATGACACCAGTTTTAATTGATGAAATGAAAAAAGACCCTGAGCTGAAAGACTTTACCGACGAAGAATTAAAGACAATTTTACTTAAGGTAAGCGTTTTTCAAATGGGGCTTTCAGTAATGGTTGCCAATGGCTTAATACCTGAAGAATGTAGAAAGCAGGACTTGATGGATATCTTATCAAGCGCAACCGATGACATAATATTGTCAGCCATGTCGAAGAAAAATAAATCCAAGTAATTTAAAAGAGATTTTATGGAGGAACATAATGCGAAATAGAATTAAATATTTTATTGTAGTAAGTCTACTAGCCGCATTAATTTTATCAATAACATCACCTGCTGTTTTGGCACAAAGTAATGAACCTGGCAACCTGGAAGCATTCCTTGACAGTTCTTTGAAGACCGGTATTGAGAAGCATCATATTCCAAATGCCACAGTTTCAGTAGTAAAGGATGGGCAGATGGTATATAAAAAAGGATTTGGCTTTACAGATATTGATAAGGGTGTTCCGGTTGATGCCGACAAGACTCTTTTTCGTATTGGTTCTACTTCGAAGTTAATTACCTGGACTGCAGTTATGCAGCTTGTAGAAGCAGGAGTACTTGACTTAGACACAGATATCAATACATATTTGGATTTTAAAATACCACCACAGCTTGAAAAGTCCCTTAAGGAAACAACGGTAGAACCAATAACACTAACTCATTTGATGACTCATACATCAGGCTTTGAAGATAATTCAAATGTACTCTTCAGAATTTCACAGGATAAACTCCTACCCTTGGATGAGTATATAAAGAATTACCTGCCTGAAAGAATTTATCCGGCCGGAAAGGTTGCCGCATACTCAAATTATGGTACAGCACTGGCAGGCTATATTGTAGAAAGGGTATCCGGAAGGACTTTTTCTGATTATGTTGATGAAAACATATTCAAGCCCTTGAAAATGCATCACAGTACTTTCGAGCAGCCTCCGTCATCGGATTTAACTGGTAATATCGCTATACCTTACAGGTTTGTTAATGGACAATATCTTGAGGGGAGCTTCGAATACATAGTGCCCGAACCTGCCGGGAGCATGAGTACCACTTCTTCAGATATGGCTAATTTCATGATAGCTCATCTAAATGGCGGTATTTATAATGAAGAGCGGATACTTAAGGAAGAATCAGTAGCAAAAATGCACAAGCAGCATTTTACCCACGACCCGGACTTAGGTGGTATGACACTTGGGTTCATGGAAGGTGTATTCAATGTTAAACGTGTACTTTTCCATGGCGGTGGTACAATGTTGTTTAGCACAGGCTTATACCTGATACCAGAAGAAAATGTAGGCATTTTTGTTTCTTATAGCGGTGGTAGCAATATTTTACACTCCGAGGTCTTTCAAGGGTTTATGGATAAATTTTACCCTGTTAAAGCTACAAAAGCAGCAGTTCCTGGTGAAGGAAGCAGGAACAGGGCTAAGAAATTTGTTGGAGAATATCAGCAGAACCGAAAAAATGTTACTACTGATGAGAAAATAAACAGTATACTCGGAGGAGGAATTATTAAGGTTGATATGGATAAGGATGGTTATCTATTGGTAACTAATGCCGGTGAAACTAATAGATTTGTTGAAACAGAGCCCGGTGTGTATCAGAATCTTCGAGAAGGCCGGACACAGGATTATTTTGGCCCTTTTCATGAAATTGTTTTCAAGGTTGATCCCTATGGCAGAACCATGCTTACACCTGATGGTCCTATGACATATTCAAAAGCTCCCTTTTATTCTTCAATGAATTTTACAGTATCACTCTTAATAATTATTTTATTCATTACAATCATTTCAATTATTTACTGGTTAATTGCCAAATTGTTTTTTCTGTTCAAAAAGAAAAGAAAGGAATCCTCAAAGTTAGCTATTATAGCCCAATGGGCTGGTATTTATGCAGGTATCGCAATTATAGCTTTTTTCGTCGGCATCCTCTCGTCAGGAAGTGTTGATCCTGTATATCAATTACCACAGGAAGCTTATAATCCTGCCGAAGGAGAATCATTAATCGACTTAATTCCGTTATTTATACCAATTTTGGGTGTTTCTCTTTTAGCTTTTACTGCAATTGTTTGGAGGAAAGGCTTTTGGAAGTTATTTGCCCGGATTCACTATACCTTATTTACTCTTACAGTCTTAGGTTTGACATGGATATTCTTTTACTGGAATTTATTTTAACAGGTTCGGTTTTTTATTATACAAAGCAGCTGCGTACCTCTCGGTAAGCAGCTGCTTTGTTTTACTAATATATTAAGCTTTCCCTACGCCAATTAATGTGCTAATTAATACACCAAATAATGCGCTAATTAAAGTGAATTTGTATATATGTTTCTTACTGCTTCTCTGGTAGCCTTAACCGGAGCTATTGCAAGCAGACCATCAAGACTTGGTGTTTCAAATGCAAGGTTAACCAGCTTTTCAACCATACTTTCATCAAAGCCTTCATCCTTAAGACTTGAAGTAACACCAATCTCATTAAGCCACTTTCTGATTTCAGTATAAGCCTTGTCAGCTTCAT
>JAEYWA010000031.1 GCA_023431385.1 Bacillota bacterium
TTACGTTCATTCTGCAATTAACATCGCAGTATGAGTGCTCGGGAATATTGAATCTGAGCTTATCATAGGCGGCATAAGGGAATTCCTTCCTAACATCGGTTTTTATTCCGCTTGCCCTTCCTCCCGGGCCTACAGCATTGAGATCAACAGCAATTTCATGGTCTAGTATTCCTGTATGTTCCACTCTATCAATAAACATCCCATTATTTTTTATGATTGTAACAGTCTCGGTAAACTCTTTTTCCAGCTTGTCTATACATTCCGTAATAATTTTATCATTATTACGGATAAAATCACGGCGTATGCCTCCCGGTTTGTTGGAATTTCTTAAAAATCTGCTGCCAGTAAGCTGCTCGCATAAAATCAATATCCAACGTCTCATCATGGCAAACTGTCCTGCTGGAAAAACATAAGCAGTGTCAACACACAATCCAGATATATCGCCCAAATGTGCACAAATTCTTTCAAGCTCAGCAAATATTACTCTTGTAAAAATGGCTCTCTCAGGCAGATAAGTTACTCCACTAAGTTTTTCTATAGCCTGACAATATGCTAAAGAGTTTGTAAAGGTTTCATCACCAGAGATGCGCTCAGAAAACAGGAGCACCTTCATGTAGTTTTCGTTTTCAGCAAGCTTTTCAAGGCCCCTGTGAACATAATACAGCTTTGCCTCAAGGTTTATTATAGGTTCACCGGCTACGCTGAACCTGAAATGTCCAGGTTCAATAATTCCCGCATGGACAGGGCCCACCGGTACCTCAAATACACCTGTCCCAGATACATCGGCAAACTGAAGCTCCCGCTTTTCAAACCCAAGTCTTGTATTTACCTTAAATGCTTTCCTAAGGGGATATACCTTTTGAGGGAAATTGCCATGGTGAACCAACTCCCTGCTGTCAGGAATATTGTTGAATTGAATTCCATACATATCCTGTATTTCACGTTCATAAAATGCAGCAGACGGAATGTCGTTGGCAAGAGATTCAAGCTGCATGATTTCTGTTTTTTCCACTTTGGTATAAAGGGTTATAAGAGTATTTGAGGATCTTACTGAAAAAGTATAATATATTTGAAGCTTTTCAGAAACCGATATATCGTTTCCAAATAAATTTATAAGAACGCAGTCAATATTACTGTAAATATTATTGCAGGCATCCTTAATGTTCTCGGGGGAAATCTCAGCATAAATTTCGTTTTCATTTAAGAGCCTGCTCTCTACTACAAAACTAGATAAGAGTCTGTTTATAGCCTCAAAAATAGCCTCTGACACCATTTTACCTTCCCCCCAATCCCAAAATTATATTAGTAGCATTATCCATAAGTGTCTTTATGGGCCCTGGTATATATACACCCATAAGTATAGAAATACATAAAAGTGTAATAAGTACAACTGGTCCAATAATATCAAGTTCACCTTTTTTTATTTCCGGATTGTTAATATTTCCATAAAACATTTTGCCCAATTGCTTTGTAAACCCGCCAAATACTGCCGCCAAAAAGATCAGGAGCAAAATAGCAACTATATATTTTCTATCAAAAATAGCAGCCGCTACAGTATTAAACTCACTCATAAAAATACCGAAGGGCGGCATACCTGTTATTGCAAATGCCCCCAGTGCAAAAACCACTCCTGTAACCGGCATGCTTTTTATAAGTCCCTTTATACTTGATATCTTCTTTGTATGATATTTCAGATAAACATTACCTGTAGAAATAAAAAGCATGGATTTTGTTATTGCATGATTAAAGGTGTGGTATAGAGCGGCAAATATACTTACAGGAGTGCATATTCCCAGTCCCAGTGCAATTATACCCATATGCTCTATACTGGAATATGCCAGTATTCTTTTGTAATCATGCTGAACCAGTATAAAAATTGCCGCAGTGCCAATAGACACTATGCCTAGCAGTATAAGAAGATTTCCAGTATAGCTGCTGTCACCAAGACTTTTGTTGACTATGGACATAACCCTTATAATACCGTACATTGCTGTGTTAAGCAGCACTCCTGACAGCAGCGAGCTCACCGGAGATGGCGCTTGACTGTGAGCGTCCGGCAGCCAGGTATGCATCGGAGAGAAGCCAACCTTTGTGCCGAAGCCTATAAGAATAAATATAAAGGATATTTTCAGTATACTGGGATCAAGCGCCGATGCATTATGTAGCAAATAGTTCCAGCTGAGACCAACTATCTTGTTGCCCCCAAGTTGAACCGTTGAGGAATAATACAGTAAAATAATCCCCAACAACGCGAAAGCAATACCCACTGAACAGATAATCAGGTATTTCCAGGCTGCTTCTATTGCTTTTTTATTGTTATAATAACCAACCAAAAATGCCGATGCCAGTGTAGTTGCTTCGATTGCAATCCACATAACACCCATATTCTGTGTAGTTAGTGCCAATATCATTGACAGTAGAAATGCATTGGATAAGCTATAAAATAATTTGAGTTTATTTAGTGTAATTACTTTTCTTCTGAGTTCTTCCCCAAAATAACTTATAGAATAAAGAGATACCAGAAAAAAAGCCAATGTTGTAATAAATAAAATGTACACACTCAACGAATCAATATAAAATATATCTTTAAAAAAACCGTCTGAAACAATTACTCCGGAATTGTTTACCTTATAGAGCGCCAATACCGACATTACCAGTAATGCTCCCGATGAGACAAGATTGGTCACGTGGATAATTAATTTGATTTTATTTGTCCAGACTAATCCAGCTGCTATTGCAGGAATAGCTAAGAATGCTAAATTCATTTCGTCCTCCAGATACGTTTTATCCTTAAAGTTTAGCTTTTATCCCTTTTAATATTTCTCTTCTACCCCTTTAAGTTGTTAAGCTTATTTATATCAATTGATTCGAAAGTGTTATTTATTTTAAATACGAATATTCCCATGATTATAAAGGCAGTCAGCAAATCAAAGAAAAGACCAAGCTCAACAATCATTGGCATTCCTTCTGTTGTCAGCATGGCAGCAAGGAACATTCCGTTTTCTATCACAAGGAAGCCAATAATCTGACCGATTGCCTTCTTTCTGCTTATCATAAAGAATAGACCGAGGAGTACAACTGAAAAGGAGTATACTAAATAATTTTTAGCTGAGTTATTGGTTATTCCTTCAATATGGTAAATTATGTACCAGCTTAAAACTACCAGTCCACAGCAGATAATCATTGAGAGAGGAATATTTATAAAGAAGTCTTTTTCCACCTTATACTCAACCTTATCTACAGTTCTCTTCATATACCTCGGAATCACTATTACCTTAAATACAACAATTAACACAAACATAATAATAACGTCGTCAAATTCTTTGGAGACCAACATTTCTCTTACCGAAACCAGCAGAGAAATTCCAGCCAGAAGAATTGACTGAAATCTGAAGGTAAGTATATAGGAATTCTGACGTTTGTTTGCTATCAAAGCAAAAGCTGAAATTAACATTAATATTGATAAAAGGTTTAATGCATTATGATACATAAACACACTCCTTGAATTTTACCGGCAAAACATATTTTATCTATTTTAGAATAAAGCCGGTTAAAAATCCCAATATAGATATAACCAGAGCTATTACTGCAAAGTTAGGTATACTGTACAGTCTGAATTTAACAGTATTTAATTCAACAAGTCCAACCAGGATAGTAATGATCAGTATTTTAACAAGAAAAACTCCCAATCCTAAAAATACATTTTCAATACTAAAACCTACCGGAAATAATATATTGGCCATAAAGGTCATAAAAACCAGCTGCTTGATATAATTACCCATTTCAATTAATGCCAGATGCCTTCCTGAATACTCAAGGACCATCGCTTCATGAATCATAGTAAGCTCCAGATGTGTTGAGGGGTCATCCACAGGTATTCTGGAGGACTCCGCAATCAAAATAAGCAACATACTTGCAAATAATAATATGTTCATGGGTGTAAAAGCAGTATCTGAGTGACTTGCCACGTAGTTATAAATTGAATTCACGTTTGTGGAAGCGATTTCAGCTCTTGCACTGACAGTAATTATAACTATAAATAATGCAGGCTCTACCAGTGCGGACACAAGCAGCTCTCTGCTGCTTCCCATCCCCCCGAAGGTACTTGCTGTATCAAGTCCGGCCAAAGTCATAAATACACGTCCTGCTACGAATAGGTATACAATTATCAGCAGATCGGTATAAAAGGAGAAGCCAACTAAGCCGCGAATTATTGGTAAACAGCTTATTGCTACCACAGATGTTAAAAGATAAACATATGGTGCAATATTGTATATCCATGAAGCTGTAGTAGAAACAACCAGATCTTTTTTAAACAGCTTTAATAAATCATAATAGGGCTGAAAGACTGAAGCACCTACTCTATGCTGCACCTTAGCCTTCATTTTACGTATAACTCCTGTAAAAAATGGAGCTATTAATATACTAATAATAATCTGTAAAACAAGTTTCAAAATTGATACTAACATTACTAAACCCTCTTGTTTGTATTTATTTAGCTATGAAACAATAATACAACAGCATTAAAACAAGAACACAGAAGAAATATGTCAAATATGCATGTATACTTCCTCTTTGTATTTTAAATCTGGTTTTTCTTGAGAAATTAATAATAGCCAGAATAAATGGTTTATATATATATTTCTCAATAACTTTTTCTGTTGAAAGTGTATAATTTGCCTTTTTTACAAAGTACGGACCTGAACCATCAGTAATAACCAAATCTCTATTCGGCTTAAAAAGTCCTCTAAATATAATTCTAACTGATTTCGAAAAACCTATGGCCGAATACTGCATTTTTGGAGTCAATTCAGTAAATCCACAGTCCCAGGTATTATATTTCTGAACTGTTGTCCTTTTTCTCAAAAACAGTACTGCAATAAACATCAAACAAGCCAGTGCAAATATAAAAACTGCGAGCATACTGAAGGATATACTCAATTCGCTGTTATTCACGGGATAATGCAGGAACTTTGTTAATGACCAGTCTGTTGACAGCAACTTAAGATTAATTAAATCTCCAGAAACCCTATCAATTAATTTAATAACAGCCTTTATCCCAATGCCGGGCAATATACAAAATAGAGAAGCTATTGCTAGTGCAGCAAGCATGGGTTTTTCAGGTTCCTTGGCATTTTCGGCTTCAGGACTCCGGGGTTTACCCAAAAAAGATATCCCAAAAAGTTTGACATAGCTGAATACGACGAGAGCACCTGTAATGGCTAGACAAGCGGCAACAATTGCAAACAAAATGATCATTGAGAATTCGCCGGAAGGTGCAAACCAGAGAATACTGTTTACAATTGATTGAAAGATCAAATATTCACTGACAAAACCGTTAAAAGGCGGAACTGCCGAAACCGCCAGGCATCCTATGAAAACAAATATTGCTGCAATCGGCATATTTTTAATAAGGCCACCGAGCTTCTCCATATTTCTGGTACCTGTAACATAACGAATAGCACCAGCCCCCATAAATAACAGGGATTTGAACAGAGCATGATTTAAGGTATGAAGCAATACTACAGTGAGAGCCAAAGATAGTAAGAAGTCATTTCCTGAGGCTCTTGCGATAAGCATAATCCCAATGCCACAGAAAATAATACCCATGTTTTCTATACTTGAATAAGAAAGCAGCCTCTTTATATTTATAGTTGAGGCTACGGAATAAGCTATTCCAAAAACTGCCGATATTGTTCCGACTATAAGGGTTACTACTCCCCACCACATTGCATTTTCGGGTAAAATATTGAAGGTAATTCTCAGCAGTCCATATATGGACATTTTTTTCATAACTGCCGACATAATGGCTGCAACATTACTTGGTGCTTCTGTATAAGCATATGGAAGCCATATGTGCATTGGAATTATACCTGCTTTTGTACCAAAGCCTATAAGTAAGAATATATATATCAAGTTTGAATAGTTCTTTGGAATTAATGAGGAATTAATCGCTGATAATTCGAAGCTTTTTGTGAAATATGCAATAAGAAGAAATGCCAGCGTAATAAAAGCTGTACCGGCATATGTCATTATTATGTAGGTTTTACCCGCCCTCTGAACTTCGTCCTTTTCATGTTCAAATATAACCAGAAAATATGATATCAGTGACATCAATTCCCAAAACACTAGAAATAAAAGGATATTGTTGCTTGCGGACAAAATAACCATGGATAGGATAAAGAGATTATATAAAGCCCCGAATACACCAACGTTTTTAGTATTGAAAAAACGCTTCATATATGTCAAGGAGTATATTGAAACAACTAAAGTAACAATTCCTATGATAAGAAGAAAGAAAGCAGATAAGTTATCAATTCTAAACTTGAAGCTCAAAAAAGGAATGTTATTATTTACACTGAAGGATATATTCTGATCATCTGCAGAGTATAGCTTGTATATCATGGACATGCTCAGTAAAATTCCTGCAGCTATTGAAAATATGTTTGATACTAAATTCGAAATTTTCGGTTTTGAGTATGTAGCTAATGAAGAGAGTGATCCTGTTATATATAATGCAACGCATATTATAAAGCTTGTAGTCAAGTAACTTGCTGACATGAATCAAATACCTCCAAGGCAATTAAAGCTTGATAAACACAGCATCTATAATACTACCGCAATATGTAAATGTCAAATAAACGAGTGAAAATACGTAATTTTGTCAAAAAAACGAGATAAACTATTCATTTATCGGTACTATAATTGAAGTATTTGTAACTAGTAAGCTTGACTTCATATTGTTTATCTTTTTTATATTGTATATATACTCCCTGATATCACAGCTGTCATCACCATACTGTTCGGCTATGGACCATAAAGTATCTCCGGATTGAACAGTAACAGTTATATAGTCCGGTTCTGAATAACCTGAAACGCTGGCTGTATATGCTATTATAAATACAATTAGAGAAATAAAAAATATAAAACTAAAAAATTTTACTCTATTCTTTAATATATATCTTCTTTTGTTCATAACCGACCTCCCGAACGTTTGTTCTATATATATTATCGAACACTTGTTCCTAATTGTCAATACTGTTTTCTATTTTTTTCGAACATTCGTTTGCTATTTGGAATTTTATATGCTATACTAACCTTGTTAATACATAATCTAGGAGGCTTTTATGGCTAAAAAGAACTCTACTAAGCAGCAGGAAATTCTTGACTATGTTAATAAATGTGTATATGAAAACGGTTATCCTCCATCAGTCAGAGAAATTTGCGCTGCTGTTGGTTTTAAGTCTACCTCGACTGTTCACGCCTATCTTCAAAAACTAAATGATAGTGGTGTGCTTCAAAAGGATCCTACTAAACCGAGAGCAATTAAAATAGTAAATAATTTAAATAAACCTTCAAAAGCAACCGGCAATACTCAAAGGGAAGGCTATTTTACCACCCGTGAAATGGTTGAGGTTCCCGTCGTCGGTAAAGTTGCAGCTGGTCAGCCCATTCTTGCAGTTGAGAATATTACAGATACCTTTCCTCTACCTGTAGATTTTGTTCAAAACGGTAATGCTTTTATGCTCAGAATACAGGGTGACAGTATGATTGAAGCCGGTATTCTGAATAATGATTTTGTTTTGGTAAGACAGCAGTCTACAGCAAATAATGGAGACATTATAGTTGCACTTTTGGGAGACGAAGCAACGTGTAAGACTTTTTTCAAGGAAAAGGATCATATCAGATTACAGCCCGAAAACAGCAGACTTGAGCCTATCATTGTAAAAGATAATGTTTCTATCGTCGGTAAAGTTATTGGTGTCTTCAGACGAATGTAGAATATAGAATGTAGGATATAGTATGTAAGTAAATACAAAGCATCAGAAAATGAATCAATAGTACAATATTATTCAGTATAATAAAAAACAGCGATGATATAATTTTTCGCTGTTTTTTCATAATATTTATTTTCTGTTTTTTAAGGTCGTTGTTTTAAGTTCCGATCAATTAAACAAGCTTCTTTCCCTTATTGGCAGTTACTCTGAATAACCATTCTTTTACAGCCTCGGTAAACAAGATGTCCTGTTCGATTTGCAGATTATGAGCAGCACTGTCAAGTAAAATAAACGAAGCTCTCGGGTATAATTCAATTATATCCCAAAGCCCTCTGTACCCTACTACAGAATCCTGTCTTCCTGACAGCATAAGTGTTGGTTTAGTAAAAGGCACTTCTAGTGCGTCAACATCAAAACTCAAATCACCCGAATGTTTTCTTAAAAAAGTATAATCAGCAGCCTTTAGCCCTGATAAAACTTCATCTTTGAATCTAGACCAAACCCTTCTATTTTGTAATGTGTTTATTCCCTTACCCCCAAAATAACTTCTGTCCTCTTCTGTTAAACTATTTAAAAGTTCATCGTCCTTTTCTATTACCTGATATTCTGCCCCACATTCACCAGCTACTGGACATATTAATAAAAGGCCATCTACAAAAGAAGTACGCTTACTAATTACTCCTCTAGCTAAATAACCACCATAGGATTCGCCCGCTAAACAAAATGTTCGTTAGGAATCACTGTATCAATAAAGCCAAGAACTATATCCAGCATTTGATCGGAATTATTTATCCACGGTTCTGCTTTAGTTTTTCCCATTCCAGGTAAATCAAAATAAATACGTTTCCACGAAGCAACTGAAGACTGAAATACTGGCTCCATACAGCCTTTCATCAACCTATGGTCAGGACTCCAACCATGAATCATTACAACGGGAGTCCCTTCACCATATATTTCATAGTATACATTAACACCATTTACCAAACATTCCATATGTAAGCCTCCAACTTAACCCTTTTTACTGTTCCTTCACAATCAAAAAACTCCCATTACAACAAAGCTATAATGGGAGTTTGATTTTTACATCTAGTTACTTGTCATTGTAACATATAGTTTATGCCGAGAACGCAAATAACGCCTGTTTGATACAGAATGCTTTGCCTCGTCAAACGCCTTTAAAACCTATGCGTTATAAACTATGTAAAGCCTGATTATTCCTTCGTCTGTTCGTTAAATATCAGGTTAACAACTTTCATAGGGCTTATTGTTGAAATTGCATGCTTGTAAACAAGCTGCTGCTTACCGTCACTGTCAAGAACAACTGTAAAATTGTCAAACCCCTTAACCATTCCCTTTAATTGAAATCCATTAGTCAGATATATAGTAACAGCTATATGCTCTTTTCTGACCTGATTTAAAAAAATGTCCTGCAAATTGATAGTATTCTTTACCAAAGTAAATCCTCTCCTTTGTTTTATATATAATTACCGGGCTTATCCATATATATGGAAAGCACCCTATGTACCCCATAATCAATTAGATTGAACGATGAAGACATAACTTATTTTAATTTTACTAGATTATACCAGCAGATGCAATAAGAATAAAGTACTAAAAACCCGTAAACTGCGTACTATGGCTTCTTATGTATGAAATAACTGTTTCAATGATATTATTAGTATTTCCAGAATTATCTATACTAAACCATTTAATTTCATCGATTCTTTTAAACCATGTGATTTGCCTTTTGGCATATCTTCGTGAATCCCTCTTGATAATTTCTATCGCTTCCTCAAAAGTGATTTCATTTCTCAGGTAGCGTATTATTTCCTTGTAACCTATTCCCTGCATTGAGGTTATAGAATCGGCATAGCCTGTTTCTACGAGTTTCTCAACCTCTTTTAAAAGACCGGCTTCAAGCATCATATCGACTCTTTTATTAATTCTTTCATATAGTATTTCCCTGTTCCAGGCAAGACCTATGAGAATAAACTTATATTTTGGAGGAACTTCTCTTGACTTGTCATTATGATAACTAATAGGCTTCTGCGTCTGGTAGTATACCTCTAAAGCCCTGATTACACGCTTGACATTGTTCGGATGAATGTTCTTGGCTGCCACGGGGTCAACCTGTTTCAGTTTCTCATGAATATAATCCGGTCCATTTTCTTCTGCTTCCCTGCTCAGCTGTTCCCTGAGTTCCCAGTCACTTTCTGTCTCACTAAAATTGATATTATTTATCAGTGAACTGATGTATAGTCCTGTTCCCCCTACAACAATAGGCTGCTTTCCCTTATTGAAAATTTCTTCAATATATTTTTCTGCTAAAGCCTTGAATTTTACAACATTGAATTCCTCACTGGGCAATAGTTCGTCAATCAGATAATGCTTTATACCCTGCATTTCTGCTTCAGTTGGTTTTGCTGTTCCTATATCCATATATTTATAGGCCTGCATGGAGTCTGCCGATATTATTTCACCGTTAAACCTTTTTGCAAGCTCTATGGATAGATTTGTCTTACCGGAAGCAGTAGGCCCTGCTATTACTATTACTTCCCTCATCATTTATCCTTTTCCTTATCATATGATTCGCTTGAACATTTTTTCTATTTCGTATTTTGTAAGTCTTATAACTGTTGGTCTTCCATGGGGGCAGGTATACCTTGAACCTGCTTGAGACAGCTCGGCAAGCAATTGATCAACCTCACTGTTGTCAAGTTTTTTGTTAGCCTTGATGGCAGCCTTACAAGCAACGGTATGAATGATTTCATCTGCCAAGGGCGTTGAAACAGGCTTAAGAGATGATAATATTTTATCTGTCAGCTCCAGAAATACATCCTTCGGAGAGTATCCCTCCAAAAGATATGGTATACCTCTTATTATAATTGAATTATTTCCAAAATCCTCAAATATAAATCCTATTTTAGCAAGCAGCTCCTGTTTTGACCTTATTTCATTAAGTTCAAATGCCTGGTACTGGATTACTACAGGTTCCAATAAAAGTTGAGTGGTATTATCCTGTTCCTCATATTTTACTTTCAGCTTTTCATATATAATTCTTTCATGGGCAGCATGCTGGTCCACCAATACAAGCTCATCGCCGTTCTGGAGGATTATATAGGTCGAAAACGCCTGTCCGATATATTTCATAGTCATTAGATCAGGAGTGTTTTTGCGAATAGTACTATTATCAACAGTATCAATAGTTACCATACCCGCAAGGCCTTCATTTTCCTTAATAAACAGGCCCTCGTTAAAAGAATTATGATATGTTTTAGTAACCTCAGACAAGACAGGCTGTGCCGGTGTCTCAGCAACTGTCTGTGTTGGTACTTCAGCAGCTGTCTGTGTAAGTTCCTGCTTTCCTATATCAGTTCTTGCAAGGGGCCTTAATGCTTCTGTAAACAATTTTATTTCCTGTTCCTCAGAAGATTTTGCCTCTATATTGCTACCATTTTGTCTTATTTCTTTTTCATGAACATTTGCAAGTACTTTATATTTATCTGCTGCAGAACTCGGGCTACTGACTCCAGTCTTCCGAATGTTTGCAACTGTCTCCTGTCTACTGAATGCATCTAACTCTGTCTTTAATTCGCTGACTGTCTTTGTTTCGATACTTCTCTTTAGTTCACTGCCCAACTCCTCTTGAACATACTCAGGCTTTGGGTCAACATTCTTAAACTTAAATATTTCCCTGTCCTTGTTTGAAACTGTAACTGGATTAAAAAGTGTATCAGAGCTCAAGGCTTTGGAAACCGCCATATATATAGCCCTGGACAGATAGCTTTCCTCGGCAAAACGGACTTCTGTTTTAGCTGGAGATACATTTGCATCCACCAGAAGGGGGTTAAGTTCAATATTTAAAACAAAGAACGGAAACTTATTCTTCATCAGTATACTACTGTAAGCCTGTTCAACCGCATATGAAACAAGTCTGCTCTTAACATATCTTTTATTGATATACAGGGACTGATAGTTTCTGTTCGCTCGTGCGGCCTCAGGTCTTCCTATATAACCGGTTATGTTGTACTTGTCATCCTGATAGTTTACCTCCATGAGCTCTTTAATTATTTCTTTCCCATAAATGCTGTAAATGGCGCTCTTTAGGTCATTATTTCCCGGGGTATGCAGTAAAACTGTTTTACCACTAGACAACCTAAAGGCAATATCGGGATTTCCAAGAGCTATCCTTGAAATTGCATCCGAAATATACCCTGCTTCAGTTGAGTCCTTTTTCAGGAACTTATACCTGGCAGGAGTATTGAAGAATAAATTTCTGATAATAAATGTTGTGCCGACAGGACATCCTGTCTGCCTAACCTCTTTAAACATACCTCCACTAATATGTACATACATTCCGTAAGTATTTCCAGCAGCTCTTGTTTGAAGTTCCACTGAGGAAACAGCTGCGATGCTTGCCAGTGCTTCTCCTCTGAAGCCCATGGTAACAATGGAATCCAAATCTTCAGCACGTTTTATTTTACTTGTGGCATGGCGTTCAAAGGCTATCTCAACATCATCTTCATCCATTCCGCTGCCGTTATCGGTCACTTTAATGTACGATATCCCACCGTTTTTAATATCTATTGAGATACTTGTTGCACCGGCATCTATTGAGTTTTCTACAAGCTCCTTAACAACAGAAGCCGGTTTTTCGACCACTTCTCCCGCAGCTATTTTGTTTGAGGTATTCTCGTCCAGTACAATGATGCGTCCCATAAAACCTCCTGATTATTATCCAACATAACATTTTAAGCTATTTTACGATTGATATTTTTGTAACTTTATTATGTAATTTTATTTTGTGATTTAATTTTTAATTAACTATTCATTTTTCTCTGAAGCTCATACAGAATATTCATGGCATCTATCGGCGTTAGCCTTGAAATATCAATTTTCTTTATATCCTCAAGTACCTCATTGTGGGCTGACGCTTTAGCAGCAGCCTCGAAAAAGTCCAGCTGACCTTCCACCTGCTTCTTAACCCTGCGTGCCTTCCCATTCTTGTTAATATCAGCAGCATCCAGCTCATTAAGAATTTCCTTAGCTCTGTCAATAACAGGCTGAGGCACGCCCGCAAGCCGCGCAACCTGAATACCATAGCTGCCATCAGCACCACCTCTGATTATTTTTCGCAGGAATATGACATCCTCACCTTTTTCCTTAACAGTTATACAATAATTTTTTATACCAGTCAGCTTTCCTTCCAGTTCGGTAAGCTCGTGATAATGAGTGGCAAAAAGGGTTCTACAGCCAAGATTTTCCTTGTTAACTATGTATTCTATAACTGCCCATGCTATGCTTAGGCCGTCAAAGGTACTTGTTCCTCTGCCTATTTCGTCAAGTATCAGCAGACTTCTCTGGCTGGCATTCATAAGGATGTTGGCAACCTCAGACATCTCCACCATAAAGGTACTCTGTCCTGAAGCCAGGTCATCCGAAGCTCCCACCCTTGTGAATATTCTGTCCACAAGACCGATTTTTGCTGAGGTTGCAGGAACAAAGCTTCCGATTTGTGCCATTAACACAATAAGAGCGGTCTGCCTCATGTAAGTGGACTTGCCGGCCATGTTGGGACCGGTAATTACGGCAAGTCTGTCCTCACCCATGTCAAGCACGGTGTCATTTGGCACAAAGCAGCTTTTTTCTGTCATTTTTTCAACCACAGGATGTCTACCGTCTACAATATGTATCTCATCGGTGGCGGTTACTTCGGGCATACAATAGCCTTCTCTATCTGCCACCTCTGCCAGTGAAGCAAGCGCGTCCAATTCAGCAAGCGCCTTTGACGTGCTTTTGATTCTTGTAAGCTGTGCTGCAATAGCTTCTTTTACTTCAAGGAATAAGCTGTATTCCAGTTGAACTATTTTTTCCTCTGCCCCTAAAATATTATCTTCAATTTCCTTTAGTTCAGGAGTTATGTATCTTTCACAGTTTGCAAGAGTTTGTTTTCTTATATATTCCTCAGGTACCAGTGAAAAGTTGGATTTTGTCACTTCGATAAAATAACCGAATACTCTGTTGAAGCCTACTTTAAGGTTTTTTATGCCTGTCTTTTCCTTCTCCTCGGCTTCAAGTGCTGCTATCCAATCCTTTCCCTGGGTTGATGCCTGCCTGAGCTTATCCACCTCGGTATTATAACCTGTCTTTATAATACCGCCCTCCTTAATGGTTACAGGCGGGTCCTCAATAATCGCAGCTTCTATAAGCTGGCAAACATCCTCCAGATTATCCAGCTGCTCATAGCAATATCTGTTATATTCAGCCTCAAAATCAATCATAATATTTTTAATATATGGAATCTGACCGATAGAATTTCTAAGAGCTATAAAATCCCGGCAGTTAACACTTCCAAGTACTACTTTACCCATCAGGCGCTCAATATCATAAACTCTGCGAAGCAATTCTCTGATTTCCATACGAGCCATAAACCTGTTCTTGAATTCGTCAACGGCGTCCAGTCTGAGTTGAATATCTCCTATATTGACCAGAGGTTGTTCTATCCATTTTCTCAGGAGTCTGCCCCCCATGGAGGTCATGGTTTTATCCAGTACCCACAATAGTGAACCCCGTTTTGACTTTTCTCTCATAGTTTCGGTCAATTCCAAATTTCGACGGGTTGCCGCATCCAAAATCATATATTCCTCAATGTTATAGGAGTTGAAATTCTGTATATGGCTCAGATTAACCTTTTGCGTCATATCCAGGTACTTTAAAAGTGCACCCGATGCGTTAATGGATATATCGTATTCTGACAAATTAAGACTGAGATTTTCAAAATGTAGTTTAAGCGTTTCCTTGGCATTACCATACTCAAAAGCGCAGTTGTCATAACCCGAGATGTAAATGCTGAAGCGTAGATTCAATAGGTTCAGCAATTCAGTATCCTCGTTGAACTCACTGTTTACTACCAGCTCTGAGGGCATAAACCTGGCAATTTCATCCATCAGCTTGCCCTTGGTATTTCCCCAGGTTATCCTTGTAGCATAAAAGTCTCCGGTTGTAATATCAACTGCAGCCAGGCCAAAAAAATTGCCGTTTCTGCAAACTGACATAAGATAATTATTTTTTCTGTCATCAAGCATGGCTGTGTCTGTCACTGTTCCCGGAGTTACAACCCTTACAACATCCCTTTTTACTATCCCCTTTGCCAGTGCAGGGTCCTCAACCTGTTCACAAATTGCAACCTTATACCCCTTTGAAACAAGACGTGCTATGTATCCGTCTGCAGCATGAAAAGGAACGCCGCACATGGGCGCACGTTCCTCCAATCCGCAATCCTTGCCTGTAAGGGTTATTTCAAGCTCTCTAGAGGCGACCTCCGCATCTCTGAAAAACATTTCATAGAAGTCTCCCAGTCTGAAGAACATTATACAGTCTTTGTATTGGTCTTTTATATTCAAGTACTGCTGCATCATGGGAGTAACTGTACCCATACTAGCCTCCATTGTTTACAATAAAATCTTTAGATTAATAAATGAATCGTAATCATCACGGTAAAAACCAAGCACGTTCCAGAAAAATCGCTTGCGATTTTTAATGCGCGAAGATGCATGATGTATGCACAGAAAGCACTAGCTTGGAAAAAGCCGCTTGTGGCTTTTGTATAGGCAAAAAGCGACATGTTAGTACTCTGTTTGTTTTGCCTTTAGCCCTTGCAGCCGCCTCCGCAGGTCTTGCACTTATCGTCAGAACAGGTAGGCTCTCCTGTTATTGAGAAAATAATGATATCGTTTACCTTTTTCATCAAAGCTTCAAGATTGGCTTTTGCTGTTAAAAAATCAAAAGTAACAGGATATTCATTAATTTCCTTTTGCTTTTCCAGCAATTTCTGTTTTGCTTCATCAATACTATCGGCAGCTGCATTTTCTCTTGTTTTTTTAACAAGGTCAATTTGCAGCTGCTTGTACTCATTCATAAGTGTAGTAGATTTAGAGTCAGACTGCATTGCAGCCTCAGTATTTTTATATGCTTCCATTTCCTTGGAATTAGCCATCAATAATCCAAGTTCTCTTGCCTTTTCTGTTATGTCCATTTTCGTCTCCAATCTGCTGCTATTCAGCATGGTTATAGTCTTATATTATTTTTGCCGGTCACTTTATGTGTTATTGTTACTGAACTATTTTATGCTATTGTTGCTGAACTATTTTGCCAAGAAGTGACCAGGTCTGTATTGTATCAATCTTTACTCTTACCAGCTTGCCTGCTATTTCTGGACTCCCTTTAAAATTGACGATTTTGTTTTCTCTGGTTCTCCCGGTGTAAGTAGTTTTGCAGCTTTTGCTGAGACCTTCAACTAGAACTTCCACTTCTTTTCCAAGAAGCTCATCGTTTATTTCACGACTTATGGTGTTTTGAAGAGCAAGAAGTCTGTCAAATCTCTCTTTCTTAGTTTCCTCAGACACCTGGTTCTCTTTGGTTGCAGCAGGTGTTCCAGTCCTTTTTGAGTAAAGGAAGGTATATGCCATATCAAACCTGGCTTTGGCAACAACGTCAAGAGTCTCAGCAAAGTCCTCTTCAGATTCGCCGGGAAACCCTACAATTATGTCAGTTGACAGCGCAATTCCAGGTATATGGGTCTTTACTTTTTCAAGCAACTCAAGATACTGTTCCTTTGTATACCTCCGGTTCATGTCATCCAGAATTCTTGTGCTGCCGGCCTGAACGGGCAAATGTAAATGCTCACAGACCTTATCACAATCTCTCATGGCGTAAATCAGCTCATCGGACAGATCCTTGGGGTGTGAAGTCATAAAACGTATCCGTTCAATGCCCTCTATGGTATTAAGCTCTCTGAGCAGGCCGGCGAAAGTGAACTCCCCTGCCAAATCCTTACCATAGGAATTAACATTCTGTCCAAGGAGGGTTATTTCCTTACAGCCTTCCAGGGCAAGCTTTTGAACCTCATTTTTTATTTCTTCCAAGCCTCTGCTTCGTTCTCGACCTCTGACATAGGGAACGATACAGTAAGAACAGAAGTTATTGCAGCCGTACATTACTGTAACCCATGCCTTAAGGCTGTCCTTACGTGTTATCGGCATATTCTCTGCAATTGAACCTGTTGAATCCCAAACATCAATTACCGCAGCTTTTGTTTCAATTGCTGTATTGAGTAATTCCGGGAACTTATATAAATTGTGTGTCCCAAAAACTATATCAACATGCTTGTATACTTTCTTAATATGCTCGACAACCTCAGGCTGCTGCATCATACAGCCGCAGATTGCTATGACCAGACCGGGATTTCTTTCTTTTAGCTTTTTTAAAGCTCCTAAATGTCCGTAGACCTTTTGCTCTGCATTCTCCCTTACACAACAGGTATTAAAAATAACCAGATCACTTTCAGTTCTCTTGAAGGATTCCGAATAGCCCATTTCGGACAGCATCCCCGAAAGGCGCTCGGAATCATTTTCATTCATCTGACAACCAAAGGTTTCAATAATATATTTAACAGGTTTTCCAGTTTCTTTAACCCTGGCTTGATTATATTCCTTAAGCATTTCAATATATTTATACTGCTGAGCTATCTCCTCGGCAGAGACTTGCGTTGTTACTCTTTTGCTCAATGACATCCTCCATTCCCCATAGGCATTTTGTATATATCCGTACAAAATTCAGCTTACTGCTGACTGTTTTAAATACAGTGAATATTATAACATAAAAAATATTTATATAAATAAAAATAACCTATTTTGACCGAATATTAAATTACTATAAAACAAAATCAGCTACAATTAGTTATATTTTTAAATAACAATTATAGCTGACCCGCTTATGAATATTTAAATAAAAGCATTTGAATTATTACTCTTCTTCGGTTGCATCCTCAGAGGTCTTCTCATCCAATGAAGACTTTTCATTATTGGTAGATTTCTCATCTTTAGATGACTTATCAGCCTTTTCCGATTTATCTTTAGACTTAAATTCATCAAGAGAATGTTTTCTCCATTTTAGATCTAAACTACTGTAATTTACTTTATCAATTGTAGTGTTTTTCCAAAGGTTATCAATTTTCCTTAAGTTATCCGCGGAGGTATTTGTAACTGGTATAGATATTGATTGTACATATACCTTCTTTCCAACTTTTATAATGTAAATATATTCATTACTTAGATTGTCAAAATTATAACTCTTTTTATTATCTTCTTTTAAGGATTTCTCTATCGCTTTCATATCGTATTCCCGGTTAATTTTGTATATGGTTACATCTTTAACTTCTGTTGATTGTATTTCAACTTTTACAATTCCGGAACGGGTTTCATCACTCTCCCGATAGCTCTCTCCAATTAATGAGATAGCTTCTTGAAATGACTCTGTTGTAGAACCGGCACTCATATTTATATTTATATTGCTAAAAGGTTCAGATGCCTTTATGTTTTCGTAATCACCCATTCCGTAATCAACTAGTAACAATAGGAATAAATTACTGCTGTAGCTTGAACTACCTGAATTGGTATTCCAACTTCTTTTAACTTTAGTAGCAAAATTGTATTTATCCATAGCAAGTTCTTTATCTTCATTTAAGTTCATCATATCTTCAGACAGAACAATTTTACCTATATATTTGCTAAGCAGAGATTTATCAAGAGTGAAAGATTTGAACATAAAATCAAATTTGTCCATCTTTTCCTTATCCAGATATTTATCATCGGCCATTATAGCAGTTATCAAGTATTTATAGCCATTTCCGACAACAAACAAGTAGTGTGATATAAACGGACTTTGAGTCATTGTTGTATCACGTACTGACATATGATATACATTATAGCCGTTTTGAACGTACTCTTTCTGGTATATTATGTCATATATGGCATCATTGTAATTGCTGTTAAATCTTTTAATTTCTTTTTCAGCCCATTTTGAAGCATTTTCACCGGGTAAAGCAGAACCAATCAAGCTAACGGAAATTAACTCAGGTATTTTGTAGCCAGTATCCTTTTCCTTATTAATTTCACTTTCTTCAGTATTTTGCTTAAGTTCCTCGTCAGAATATACAGGACTAAATACTTGATCACGAGCATTAGACGCACCTAGGGCCTTCCAATATGGACTTAGCTTCATCTTCCACCCATAATTGGTATTCTTATATTCCCTAACTGTATTTAAAGAGTCTGATAGTTCTTTAATCAAAGGATTTTTATCATCAAAGGTCAGTTTAAAGGAGGATGTCAGCTTCTCAAACATTTCTTCATGCTGGAGGTAGAATTCCCTGTTCATATGTACAGTTAACTTATAAATATTATTATTTGCAATATATATTCTGTTTTCAATGTATTCCTTGAATTGTCCGTCAACGGTATTATCAACCGAAAAGAAATCGTAATACCCTCCTCCTTCGATTATCTGTAAATATCTTTGTCCGTTTTTGTCCTTAGTTATGTCTATCTGAAATTCTTTATCGCCGGAAACCCAATAAAAATCAGAGTAAGCTTCATTTTCTATAGAATATAAAATGTCTTCCAGCGCAAGGTTCTTTGAATTTTTTGTTACTTCCAGTTCAACACCTGCCTGATAACTGGTTGTTGACATACTAAAGTAGTTAACCCTGTCTGATTTATATACAACAGCATCATCAGGCAGATACATAGACCACTTGTATATACGACTTCCCACCTCTGTTTTGGAAATATCATCCTTATTTGAAAAAGCTTCATATAAATTGATATTTCCGCTTTCAGCATATGTACCAGGTGTGAGTGTACATATAACTAAAAATGTACAAACTAAAAGAGCAACTACTCTCTTCATAATATGATTATTCCTCCGGCTAATTTATTTTTTCTTTTCAGGTTGTTCCTTCAGAGTTACTTCAAGTTCAAAAATCTTATTATCATGAGAAAATTTGAGTTTAACCTTATCTCCAGGTAAATAACTTTTTAATATTTCATTATACTCAGCAATTGAGGTGGTTTTCTGACCATTAATCGATTCCAGAATATCACCTTCCTTTACCTTATCATTTGTGACTACTGCATTTTTTTGAATTGTCACAACTTTTAAGCCCTGATTTGTAGGTAGCCCGAGAAGTGCTGCCCAGTTTTCCTCGAATTCAATTCCGGTGAAGCACCTTCTGATTTTTCCATACTTTTTGTAATGGTCCAGGAAGTATTTAACGTTACTTACCGGAATAGCAAAGTTTATACCTTGAAATGAGGAATAGCCAAGAGTGTTTATTCCAATAAGCTCACTATCCATATTCACAAGCGGTCCACCGCTATTGCCAGGGTTAATGGCTGCATCGGTCTGAAGATAAGTGTAAATTCCATCAACCGGTCTGTTTAAACCACTCACAATACCTTTACTGGCACTGTTTCTATAACCGAAGAAAAGGGGTGTTCCTATAGCAATAACATCATCTCCGACTTTCATACCATCATCTTTTGCCAGAGCAATGGGTTTTAAATCATTTCTATCAATTTTCAGCAGAGCAAGATCAATTTCTTCATCAGCATATAGAATGCTAGCTGTATATACCTTACCATCGTATGTAACAACATAAATTTTATCTATCCCATCAATAACATGGTTATTAGTCAGAATTTTACCTTCTCCTTCTATAACTACTCCTGATCCATGCTGTAAATTCTTTGGATATTTTGAATAAACCTCGTCCTGATCACGGTATTTTGTATTATTTCCAATGATAGCAACCACCGACTCATTTACTTGATCTATTACATCAGAAACCTTTTTTTTATCTTTTTGCCGATCTGTGTCACTATTCTGTATTTCTTTAGCTGCTTCAAGTACTTTCACATCTTCGTCTTCTTTTGCCAATGATTGAGCTGTAAATTGGAATATCATGAATAAAACTAATAACAAACATGTAATTTTCTTCAACTGCTTTTCCCCCTCGAAACATAATATAAAGCATTTAAAAACATAAAAATATAATATCATATATGCATATTTGTGTAAAACATGGCATAATAAGCTATTTTTAAAGAGACAGGATATATTTTTCTTCTATCAGCTGATTTCCTGCAAGCATAACTGTTATAAATTCACCTGTACTTCTATTGTTGCCATACGTACTCCCATAATAAAATCCTCCGGTTAGAAAATGTTATCAGATAATCAAACATATTTAAAGTCTTTTTGAACCAAATTTGTTTCATATGTGTTTTCTTATGGAATACATATGAAAAAAGTGTATAATTATAATATAGTTTTATATACTGAACAGTAGAAAAAGGAGCTAATATTTTGAATAATTGCAAAGATTTAAAGGAAGTCAGGGACAATATAGACATTATAGATAATCAAATTGTTAAGCTAATAGCTGAAAGAAGTCTATATGTTAAACAAGCTTCGAAGTTTAAAAAAGATGCTGCAGAAGTCAAAGCTCCGCAACGAGTTGATACTATAATTGAAAAAGTTCGAAAGCTTGCTGAGGAAAACAACTTAAGTCCTGAAATAATCGAAAATGTTTATCGTAATATGATTGACTCATTTATCAGAATGGAGTTACAAGAGCATATACATAATGGGAAATCTGAAACAGTTATAGAAAATTCAATCATTAGGTTCTTTGAAAGAGACAGATTTGCGAATTTTATTGGAATAGAGCTTATAAGTGTTAATTCCGGTCATGCAGTAACCCGCCTGGAACTACAAAAACGACATCTGAATGGTCTTGATGTAGTTCAGGGTGGAGCTATATATACACTTGCAGACTTTGCTTTTGCAGCAGCAATCAATTCCTGCGGAATAGCTACTGTCGGTATAAACACGAGTATCTCCTATTTTAAAGCCCCGACGGGTAAGTTTATTACCGCTGAAGCTAAAGAAATCTCTTCGGATAAAAAGATATGCGGCTGTGATGTTAATGTATTTGATGAAGATGGCTCCCTTGTAGCCAAATTCATTGGAACAGGATATAGAAAAAATATTTTGTTGGATTTTATTAATAATAGAGCTATCCAAATTAAAAAGTAATGGATAAAATTGATCTTGGTCAAAATACTACACTGGATTAACATAAATAGGACAAAATTTTAATATTTACTCTATTTTACAACAATTGTATAATTATTTTACGACAAATTATTATATAAGGAGTAATATTATGAAAAGAAGAATTATATCATTTATAGTTATAGCAGCTCTTTTTCTCACATTTTCAGCTAGCCAGTCTAGTGTATCTGCTGCCGGTTCAGACAGTATCTATTCCAGTGATGTCCATAAGAATAATACTGGAAAGATTTTGTTCTCAGAGTCAAGTATCAAAGCTGGAAAGGAAACTGCAAGCCAATTTACTGACAAATTCACTGCAGACAGCCGTATCTATGGAATAGCATATCTTGATTCGAAAATCCAATCTATTGCTAAAAAGACAGACGAATCAGACGGGACATACATTCCCTATGAAACAGTTCAGGCCAGAGCAGAAATTTCTGTAGACGGAGATCTTCTTTATACTAACTCACCGGTTGAAATTCCGATGAATATTCAGGATTACGAGGCAAATAAAGCTTATATTACTTTTGAAATTATTCCAGATCCCAAAGATACCGTAGGTTATTCTTTTACAAACTGGTATGAAAATTTATTTTTGCAATTGGATCCTGGTAGTCATGAAGTGTCAATTGATTTCTTAATTGGTTTTAAGAAAATTGCTTCAGGAAGTTTCAATATCGATTGGGAAAATGCAGATTTGGAAAATCTCCTTCAGAATGCCAAGGATTGCACTAAAATAGCATCTGACTACAGGGCTAAATTAAGAAAAATGCCAGTTCAGTTTTCTCAGAAGAATAGTCCTTACAAAGATCCATTATTATCAGACAAAAATCTAAAAGCTATGATTAAGGAAGCTTATTCAGATTGCAAGAAAATTACGAAGCTCGTCACTTTTGGAAAGTCATCTAATTCATGGTATGTTGAAAAGGATGATTACGGCATACCTGATGCGAAGATATCCACGAAGTTTACATGGGCTATTTATGAAAGTACCGATGGTTGGAGTTATATAATTCAGGTACAGGCTAAATGTGACTATGAAGGCGGCGGAGTTTATGGAGAGCCATATATAGACCCACTAATGAATAAGGCAAAGATTGCTACAAAAAATGTTAAGTAGTAAATAAATAATATGTTTTAATTAAAATTATAAATCTTATAAATTAAAGATGGTGGATAAAGATTATCTACCATCTTTTTTAGCTTTTGACTCATATAAAAAATATCTCAGTCAGGTTACAATTATTTATCCCTTAAAATAGCTCCAGGTTGAAGCTTGGGATCAAGGTAATGCATTGGATTTGTGCTGAGGAGTCTTTCTATCTTCATACTTTCATCCATTGATCGTGAAGCCAGAACCTTAACCCCGTTTATCACCATTTCAATAAACCCCGAGTTCATATCCGGTTGCTTATAATAGTCAATATTTTGAAAAATCACTGCTGGATCGTAAATTGTATATAAAATCATTGAAATCCCCCCTCCTGCGAGGTTTAATTTTTTTTATTCAACTCAATAAGCTCATTCAGTTTATTAATGGCATCCGACAAGCCTCCAACCTCATCGATAAGTCCTATCCTTGCTGCTTCCTCTCCAAACAAAACCGTTCCTACGTCATTGGCTAGCTCACCAGTCTTAAGCATTAATTCTCTAAATTTATTTTTTGTTATTTTTGAGTGACTTGATACGAAATTTACAACTCTTTCCTGCATCTTATCAAAGTATTCATAAGTTTGAGGAACGCCTATTACCATACCGTTAAGCCTGATAGGGTGAATTGTCATAGTTGCTGAACTGGCGATGAAAGAATAATCCGCAGAAACGGCCATAGGGACACCAATACTGTGTCCTCCTCCCAGAACAATTGAAACTGTAGGTTTTGACAGGCTAGCCACCATTTCCGATATGGCAAGACCGGCTTCAACATCACCACCAACAGTATTTAGTATAAGCAGCAGACCTTCTATGTGTTTACTTTCTTCTATGGCAACAAGCTGGGGAATTACATGCTCATATTTTGTTGTCTTGTTATGGGGCGGCAGAAGTATATGTCCCTCTATCTGCCCTATTATGGACATACAGTGTATATTGCTCTCTTCATTTGGTATATTTGTGGTCCCCAGTTCCTTGATTTCCTGTACATTTTCATTCTGAACCTGCTGTGCTCCTGCAGGCTGTGTATCAGGTGTATCATTTAGTCCGTTTTTTATGTTCACTTCAACCTCCATTTCGCTTAATAACAGCGTCACATACTAGAAAAACAGTAAAAATTTGTTTTTCTGTAATTTTTGTCTTATATTATTATTAAGTTATTTTATAAAATAATACGTAAAATCATACAAAACAAATAATTAGTTTAAGGGGCCTATTATGTTTAAATCAAATGTTAATGAAACTATCCTTTTAGTTGAAGATGATGAAACCATCTCTCTTGGCATTAAAGCATATCTTGAGAAATATTATAAACTTGAATGTATAAAAACTATTGCCCAAGCAAAGAAGCTAATCAGCAGCAGTAGCAGTAACAGTTATAATCTTGTTTTGCTGGACTGGAACCTGCCTGACGGAAGTGGTTCTGAGTTATTTTCATACATTAGGAAAATAAGAAATATTCCAATTATATATCTAACTGTCAGAAACGATGACAATGACATTATTCAGGGTCTTGATATGGGCGCAGATGATTACATAGTTAAACCCTTTAAACTTTCCGTACTGTTATCTCGAATTAAAGCTGTCCTCCGCCGCTTCGACAATTTCAACAAACAAGAACTAAATATACTTTCCTGTGGTAAGGTTCAACTTTTCAAGGATAGTACCCGAGTGCTGTACGGCGGTATAGAGGTACTTCTCACGGCAGGAGAATACCGCTTGCTGCTTCTGCTGTTGGAGAACAAGAATCATACACTTACACGCGAAGTTATATTGGACAAACTGTGGGATGCCGCCGGCGAATTTGTCAATGACAATACGCTCACAGTAACCATAAAAAGACTTCGCGAAAAGCTTGATAATCCTGCCTTTATTAAAACCCTTCGGGGTATTGGCTATCGAGCGGAGGATGAAGATGATGAGTAAAAATTTTAAACTTTTGCTTTTTGCTGGATTGGTTTCTGCAATTCTTTTAGGCCTGCTCATCGAGGCACTGTCCGGAAGCATTTTTTCAGCTCATAGGTATGATACTTTAGCTGCAATTGTTAGTAAGATTTCTGCAGAAAATCCCGAGCTTGAGGAAGCTGTGGTTCAGTCCATTAAATTCACTGCTTCATCAGATATAAAGTCGGGTTATGATATTTTAAAAAGCTACGGTTATACCAGATATTTTTTTGATACCAGAGATAATCTGCGACTTGTATTTTTTATTATTTTTGCCTGTTTGGTCATTTATACAATTGCAGCTATTTTAACCTATGCACTCGTAAAAAAGAGCAGAAGAAGGATACTCGAGCTGACCAATTATCTGAATTTAATAAATACCGGTAAAGAAAATATATTACTATCTTACTCTGAGGATGATTTCTGCTGTCTGGAAGACGAACTTTATAAAACTGTCACAGAATTAAAGCAGACAAGAGAACAAGCTGTTAAAGCACGAAAAGGTCTTGCAGATAATATGGCCGATATTGCTCATCAGTTAAAGACTCCATTAACGTCAATCTCACTGATGACAGAATTGTTGTTAAATAGGATAAATAATTCTGAGGATTATGGATACATTGAAAGAATATCGAATCAGGTTAACAAGCTTCAGAAATTAACCGGCTCCCTCCTCACCCTCTCAAGGTTGGATGCAGGTACTATTGAATTAAAAAAGCAGAAAGTGGATGTATTATCCCTTGTTTCGGCGGCTGTGGATTCGATCAGTGATATTACGGCTCATAAGCATCAGGTTGTTGTCTTTCCTGACATACAATATGTCAGCTATATTGGTGATTTTAGCTGGAGTGTTGAAGCATTGATAAATATCATTAAGAATTGCGCAGAGCATACTCCGGATAAAGGAACAATTTCCATCAGCTATGAACAGAATCCCATATATACGCAGATTATCATAGAGGATAACGGTGAGGGTATCTCTAAAGAAGACCTTCCCCATATATTTGAACGTTTCTATAAGGGCAGAAACACCAGTAAAGAAACAGGTAAAGAGAGTATTGGTATTGGGCTTGCTTTATCCAAGGGCAATAATTGAAAACCAAGATGGAATTATTCACGCAGAAAACTGTTTAAGTAGCGGCGCAAGATTTACAATAAAATTTTATAATCACTAAATTATAAAATGTCACTGAATTGTCATTTGACCTATTTATAATGATATTCAAAAATACTTCAGCAGCGCTATATTACTTCATAGTGTATTTTCAGAATTTGTTCATTTCACGGAGGTTTATATGGAAATACTACGTTGTGAAAATCTGTCCAAAACTTACGGGTCAGGTCAAACACAGGTTACTGCTCTTAATGATGTCAATCTGTCAGTTGAGAAAGGTGAATTCGTTGCAATTGTCGGCGCTTCCGGGTCAGGAAAATCAACCCTGCTGCATATACTTGGAGGTGTTGACCGCCCATCCAAAGGAAGAACAATTATTGAAGACACCGATATATCCACATTAAATGAAACAAAGCTGGCAATGTTCAGAAGAAGAAAAGTTGGTCTTATATACCAGTTTTTCAACCTTATTCCTACCCTTAATGTACGTAAGAATATACTGTTGCCAATGCTGCTTGATGATAAAAAACCTGATGAAGCAAGATTTAATGAAATTGTTAGAATTCTTGGCTTGGATGACAGACTGAATCATCTCCCCAGCCAGCTTTCAGGCGGTCAGCAGCAAAGAGTTGCTATCGGCCGATCACTTATATATAGACCTGCCATAATTTTAGCAGATGAGCCTACAGGTAATTTGGATCGCAATAACTCTAAAGAAATTCTGGAGTTTCTAAAAGTCTCCAATCTTCAATATAATCAGACCATTCTGCTTATTACTCATGATGAAAAAATAGCTCTTGAAGCAAACCGTATCATTACTGTGGAGGATGTCAAAATTGTATCGGATGAGGTGATTAAAAGATGAAAATTCTAAAGGAATTCACCTTGGATTATATTTTCAGAAACAAAAGAACCAGTCTCACAATAATGATTTCTATTCTGATTGCCTCCACCCTTCTTAGTACTCTTTGTATCTTCCAATATAACGTGTGGTATGATGGTGTCAGGCAGGCGATAGAAAAAAATGGACATTGGCATGGAGAATTATTTGATGCAACACCAGGTAATAAGTTAAAATATGTAACTTCACACCCAAATGTTAGAAAGGTTATGATTAAAGGTGAATGGTATCCAGCATGTATTGGCACCAATGAAAAACGTCCATATTTATTTTTACGGGATGCTGACACAGAATACTGGAGAGAGATGTCAGAAAAGAACGCAATTATTGAAGGTCGGATACCTGAAGAAAAATCAGAGATAGCCGTATCTAAGCAATTTATTGATGATAATCCTACAATAAAAATCGGCAGTATAATATCAATTCCTGTTGGATTTAGAATGAGCTCTGATAAGAAGCTTGATGTTGTAGCTTCGAAGCGTTCTGACGAAACATTTTCTAGCCAGCGGAATGAAAACTTCAAAATAGTAGGTGTTTTGGATATTACCACCCCATCTATAGTTCCAGGCTATTATGCCATGGGCTATCTGGACCGCAGGGATATAAAGCCCGATGACGGTTTAACTGTATATGTTAACTTTCACAATCCAAGAAAAATAGCTGAAGATTTACCTCAGATAGCAGCAGCTGTTGGACAAAAGTCTGATGAGTCAGGAAAGTATTTGATAAAATACAACAATAGTCTACTTATAAATTATTTGATATTTCCTGAAAGTAACAAAGCCACCCCCTTACCCAGTACATATATCTTTTTGATAGCTTCGGTAATCCTCATGGTATTACTTTGTGTTGGAGTATTTGTACTCATTATACATAATGCCTTTGTACTATCAGCAAACTCCCGTATGAAGCAGCTGGGTATGTTGAAAAGTATCGGAGCAACACCAGCACAAATTAGAAAGTCCGTTACTTTTGAAGCAATATTACTTTCAATTATTCCCACCCCTCTTGGCCTTCTCATAGGTCACTTAATGTGTAGCTTTTTGTTTGCTGAAATAAGTGCTATGAACAGAATAAATGACAATTCCTTACCTGTACAATATAACTTTGGGTGGGTTATTGCACTGCCTTCTGTAATTTTAACTTTATTCACTGTTTGGCTGTCAGCGTATTTGCCTGCAAAGAAAATCGGCAAAATTATACCTATTATAGCTATAAGACAAGTTGGTCATATGGGCATTAAAAAAGCACGTAGTAACATATTTTACCGTAAGCTATTCGGTTTTGAAGGCGAATTGGCTTTTAATTCCCTTTCTGCAAACAGGAAGTCCTTCAGAACTTCTTTTATATCACTTTTTCTTTCTTTTGTTTTATTCGTTACCTTTATAAACCTCAACTCAATTTCAGACGCAGAAGTCTCTTTATTCGGAATAAATATGGAATATGATATTGAAGTTAATCTATTGGACGGAAGACAGATGGCACCTGAAGTAAAAAATGAATTTAAGCAAATAAAAGGACTTGATTTATGTATTTTTTCAAACAACATTCTTTGTACTACCTGGTTTACTTCTGATAAGCAATCTGAGGAAATCAAAATGCTTGGAGGCTTTTCAGGAATAGCTGCGACAAACCGCTTCGACCTTTTGGTGGAGAAAGATAAATACCGCTTAAATACAAGACTAGTATCGCTAGATGATGCTTCCTTTTCTCAATATTGTAAATCACTGGGTATAAATCCCGATGCTTACTCAGATATTCATAATCCTAAAGGAATATTAGTTAATTATTCTTATAATCATGTGACTTATGGCAAACGAAATCACGATATACTCCCTATAACGAGCTTGAAGGCTGGAGATATAGTCAGAGTAAGTGAAAATGTTAATAGCATTACCAACGGTGATTATGAATTTGGGCTGCAAACAGGATTTGTTACAGACAAGCTTCCTGACACATTTCAATATAACAACTATTATACTTTAACCTACATTATTCCTGTTGGTATTTATAAAAACATAGTCAGAAATTTTGATGAGGATCGTCAGCCCAGAAGTCTTAATACTTATATAACTATAAATTGCAATGATAAATCAATAAATGTAGTAAAAGGACATATAAAAGATATATGTGACCGCTGGTATGGTCGGGGTGATTATTCCATATATACTATCGAAGACTTAAAAAACCAAATTGCCGCCTCAAGAAGAATTATGAATTTAATAACCTTCTGTATTTCAGGGCTATTAGGCCTTATAGGAATAGCAAATACCTTTTCCACAGTAACAGGATATTTACAGCAAAGGCGTTGGGAATTTGCAATGCTAAGGTCTGTTGGATTATCACCAGTAGGTATGAAAAAAATGCTTATACTTGAAGCTGTGTTTTTTGGAATCAATCCAATTTTGGTTGGCTTACCATTAACATTGATTATAACATACTTATTTTTAAGAATAGAGCAAATATTTGTTTATGAATTCATTCCTTTTATGCCTATACTTGAGGTTATAATATTTATCCTTATAATACTTCTATGTGTTGGAATGGCATATCTGCTCGGAGCTTCAAGAATTAAGGCCGATACTATTGTAGAAGTACTCAAGGATGAAACAAATTAATGATAAATATAAATAACTATTTAAAACGCCACGGTATTAAAGTAAGCGTGGCGTTTAGAGTCTCAATATATTTAGTTTCATGACTTATTTACATACAATTATGGGCTGTATCTGGCAATTTTGCTGTGCATTCAGGATGGTCGGCAACAGTTGTTCAAAATCTGCTACCAATGATGTACACTTTTTAATCGGATCATCCTGTCCGAACGGAACCATATATATGTTCTTCATATTAAGCAAAACACCAATATTCTTGGCATTTGCTGCAAGGCCGTCATTAGTCGATATGGCTATTACAACAGGTCTCATGTTCCTAAGATGCGCTTTACATGCCATTGTAACAGGGCCGTCAGTTATCGCATTCGCGATTTTAGAAATTGAATTTCCAGTGCATGGTGCTATTACAAGTATATCCAGTAAAGCTTTCGGTCCTATGGGTTCTGCCTCTACTATTGTGCTTATTGGCAATTTGCCTGTAAGGGCCTGTAGTGTGTTCTTAAAATCCTCAGCTTTACCAAACCGTGTATCATACTCATTTACAGACTCAGATATTATTGGAATAACGTCGGCACCTTCGTTAACCAATTTTTCTATCTGAGGGATTATCTTATCAAAGGTGCAAAATGAGCCTGTAACAGCATACCCAATTCTTACTCCTTTCAATAGCATTGTTATACCCCCAACTCTTCAATAATATTAAATACCGTATCCTTTATAAACTCTGCAGCTGTAACAGGGGCAACTTTTCCTGGAAGCGATAGAGCCCAAATTGCTCTAAGTCCAAGTTCCTTTGCTTTATCAAAATCAACACCGCCGGGCTTTGAAGCAAGGTCGATAATCAGGCATTCAGGATTAAGAATTTTCAGCATGTCATGATTTAAAACTATTGATGGTATAGTATTGAATATGACATTCATATCTTTTACAGTCTGCGATAATTCTGTTAAACTGACCGGTTTGTAACCATAGCTTTTAATCCATGCAAAATCTGCATACTTTCGTGCTTCAACAAAAACATTTGCTCCTATACCCTGTAGCATTTTAGCCAAAGTCTTTCCAATTCTGCCGTATCCAAGTATTAACGCATTGCTGTTATGTAAAGTTATGGGCATTTCCTCCATAGCAATTTGTATAGCACCTTCTGCCGTAGGAATTGCATTAAGTACTGCCATCTCCTCTCTATCAAGCATATCAACGTTGTAGACGTTGCATACCTGAGCATGATGCACAATTTTATCACTAATTCTTCCTGCAATAAATAATTGATTTTTATCCATACATCTGAATACATCGTGAATCAATATTTTCTCGCTGTGAAAGGGTGCGTTTATACATTCATTATCGTTTGAGCATGGTATTGGACCTATTACTACATCAGAACCCTTAATAGCTTCTTCAATAGTATTGCTTTGATAAAATTTAATGTCAAAGCTCGCTTTGTCAAATCCATATATATTAACCGAATTTCCTGCCTCAGCAATAGATTCAGCCAATTTTACATTTCTGAGATCTCCTCCGATAATACTAAATTTTTTCTTTTCATTCACTAATAGACCCTCCGTTCTCAGGACTGGATATTTGAACTGTTTATGACGACTAGTATATTTTATGTTATGGACAAATACCTAGTGCCTGTACTGAAATTGATAATTTCTGAATTAGTTCAGACATTCTATTAATAGTTTAGGTAAAATATGTATAACAAAATTAGAGTTTTAGCATTGAAAGGTTTGAATATAAAACGTTAAATTCTAGGAGGATACTGTATTTGAAAATTAATAATGCTTGGCCCATAATCTTTTTAAAAATACTTAAGCTTTATCTAATTTCTATATTATGTATTCTGCCTATCTTAGCATATAGCATTATTTTTACATAAGGAGAGATTCCGTCCTATTCAATAGTATTATGCTTTGAAAAGACCATAGACATAAATGACGTATTTAATTTTTCTTTTTCTTCAACAGCCATTATTTCAATTTTAGGCTATTATCTTTTCTTTTCGTGAGGAAAATTAATGAGAATTAGCTAAATATGTCTGTGTCACTGTTAATTATGATTTTAATCAGCCTTCTGGTATGTAGAAGAAAGAGATTATTAGCCATTATTAAGAAATCAGAAAAAATAACAGGCGAGTACTTAAACAAAAAACACACAACTGCTATCGGCAAGTTTGTGTGTTTAAGCAAAAGTTAATAATTCCCGCTAAATATTTTTATATTTTAATATCGCCCTTTAAATTCCCTACTGCCGACATACTCAGCTTGTCGTATTGAAATACCATATCGATTACTTCACGTATATTGTCCATTGTAACATTATCCATTTTTTGAAGCACCTCTTCAGGGGTATTTATTCTGCCAAGCATAAGTTCAGCCTTTCCGATACTGTTCATTCGACTGTTAGTACTTTCAAGTCCTAGAATGAAATTGCCTTTCATCTGCTCTTTTGACTTAATAAGTTCATCCTTTGATATGCCTTTTTTAATCAGAAGATCAATTTCCTTTTTTGCCAGATCAATAACAGTCTGGAGATATTCAGGATTCATACCGGCATAAATCACAAACAGACCAGCGGTTTTATAAGTAGAGGGATATGAATAAATGGAATATACAAGTCCTTTCTCTTCCCTGATTTTTTGGAAAAGACGTGAACTCATTCCTCCTCCAAATATGTTATTAAGTGCCAATAAGGAATAAATTTTATCGTCTCCGTGTTCTATGCCCTTAAAGCCCATGCACAAGTGAACCTGTTCGGTATCCTTTTCCCTTATAACCCTATCAGTTTTATATTCTGCCGGAGAATATTTTTTGCTGCAGACCTTATCATTTTTCCAATGCCCGAAATATTTTTTGACATTCTCTATAAGCTCATCCTCATTAAAGTTTCCAGCGACAGAAATAACCGTATTGTCCGGAGTATATGTTTCCTGCATGTATTGGTTAATCATTTTCCTATCAAATTTATCAATACACTCTTGCGTTCCCAATATAGGGTAACCCAGTGAGTTTCCGCTCCAAACCATCTCGGAAAAAATATCATGAACCAATTCCTCTGGAGAATCTTCATACATTCCAATCTCTTCAACTACTACTTTTTTCTCAACTTTAATATCGCCACTGGCAAATTTGGAGTTAAACAACATATCTGATAAAACGTCCAAAGATACCTTCAAATGGGTATCAAGAGTTTTTGCATAATAGCAGGTACATTCCTTTCCGGTGAATGCGTTTATTTGTCCGCCGATAGCATCTATACTTTCAGCTATTTGCTTTGCAGAACGGTCGGTTGTACCTTTAAAAAGCATATGCTCAATAAAATGGGAAATCCCATTATTCTTTGTATTTTCATTCCTGGAGCCTGTACCTACCCAAACACCAACTGAAACTGATCTAACATAGGGAATTTTCTCATAGACCAGTCTTAAACCATTATCCAGTAATTTTTTTTTATACATCAAGTCCTCCAAAGCTGTTTTATATATTTCAGATCAATTGCCATAACAAATCTATAATAGTAAACTGGGCGTAAACAGCTGTGTCTACGCCCCTGATAAACAATATTACATTTAATCGTCAATATTACAATATTATATATGCTTCTGTTAAGTGCTAATTTTTATGTTTTTTCTTATACCCGTATCACTATTTAACTTCTTCGGAAGTATTTTCATCGGTCATTGCATCTTTTCTCGAAAGATTTATTCTGCCTTGTTTGTCGATTTCAGTTACCTTTACAAGAATTTCATCTCCGATGCTTACTACATCTTCAACTTTATCAACTCTCTTTTTGTCAAGTTTTGAAATATGAACAAGTCCCTCTTTTCCTGGTAATATCTCAACAAAAGCTCCGAAGGTAGTTATTCTGGCAACCTTACCCATGAAAATTTCACCGGGCTCGATATCCTTGGCGATACCGTGAATAATTTTTAAAGCCTTCTGAGCTGCTGCAGCATCAGGAGTCAGTATATACACTCTTCCGTCTTCTTCTATATCAATCTTAACTCCAGTCTCAGCAATGATCTTATTAATCATTTTTCCGCCAGGTCCGATAACATCTCTGATTTTTTCAGGATCAATATTTGTTGTTATTATCTTTGGAGCGTAATCTGATAGTTCTTTTCGTGGTGATGGTATTGCCTTAAGTATGACATCATTTATTATTTGCAGACGACCCTTTCTTGTAAGCTCAAATGCCTGTCTGATAATTTCATAATTTAAACCGTCTACTTTAATATCCATCTGTATTGCAGTAATACCCTCGGTTGTACCCGCTACTTTAAAGTCCATATCGCCGAAGAAATCTTCTATACCCTGTATATCCATAAAAGTTACAAAGTTATCAGGATTTTCTTCATCCACTACCAAACCTGCAGATATGCCGGCAACAGGTGCCTTTATAGGAACACCAGCGTCCATAAGGGCCAATGTACTACCGCAAACACTTCCCTGTGAAGTAGAACCATTGGACATCAACACTTCTGAAACAAGTCTGAAAGCATAAGGGAATTCATTCTCTGACGGGATTACAGGTACAAGTGATCTTTCAGCAAGGGCACCATGACCGATTTCTCTTCTTCCGGGACCTCTGGAAGTCTTTGCCTCACCTACACTGTAGCCTGGGAAGTTATAGTGGTGCATATATCTCTTGGTTTCTTCTGTGTCAATGCCGTCCATCTTCTGAACATCACCCATTGCACCAAGAGTTATGGTGGTCAGAACCTGTGTTTGTCCTCTCTGGAAGAGACCTGAACCATGAGTTCTTGGAAGAATTCCTACTTCAGCTGAAAGTGGTCTTATCTCATCAAGGCGTCTTCCGTCAACACGTTTTCCTTCTTTAAGTATATATTCACGAACAACCTTTTTTTCAAGCTTGTAGATAGCTTCATTAATTTTTGACTGCATGTCGGGGTACTTTTCTGCCAGGGCAGCCTGAGTATCCTCTGTCAACTTACTAACCTTGTCATCTCTATCCTGCTTGTCAGTAGCCAAAACAGCCTGTCTCATTGTCTCATAGCCAAAAGCTTTTACTGCCGCAAACAATTCTGCAGGTACTTCTGCTGATTCATAGGCAAATTTTGGCTTACCAATTTCCTTAACGATACCGTTTATAAAGTCACATATCTTTTTAATTTCTTCATGACCTTTCTTAATTGCATCAAGCATAATCTCATCAGGAACAATATCGGCTCCTGCTTCAATCATTGTAATTTTCTCCTTGGTACCTGCTAGAGTTACATACATTTTGCTCTTCGCACGTTGCTCTTCATTAGGATTAATTATAACCTCATTATCAATCAAGCCAAGTACAACACCGCCTATGGGGCCGTTAAAAGGAATATCTGAAATACTAATGGCTATGGATACACCAATCATTGCAGCTATTTCAGGTGAATTATCCTGTTCAACTGACATTACAGTATTTACAACAGCAACATCATTTCTAAGATCCTTTGGAAATAGCGGTCTAATCGGTCTGTCTATAACTCTTGATGTTAATATTGCTTTCTCTGAAGGCTTACCTTCTCTCTTAATAAAACCACCAGGTATTTTACCTACGGCATATAAACGTTCCTCATAGTCAACGCTGAGAGGGAAAAAATCTATTCCTTCTCTTGGTGATGCAGATGCTGTTGCGGTTGACATTATTACAGTGTCACCATATCTTATTAATGCTGCTCCGTTTGCCAGCTGTGCCAACTTACCTGTTTCAACAGTAAGTGTTCTTCCGGCAAGATCCATACTAAATGTTTTAGACATGTTAGTCCTCCTAAGTTTCTAATAGTTTTCATATGCTATTTAAAACTATAGACTGTAGCATGTAGATTCTGCGTCAAA
>JAEYWA010000110.1 GCA_023431385.1 Bacillota bacterium
AAATGAGAGCAAGCAACGCGGTTAAATTTTTCTCGATATTAATTATCACCGGAATTTTAACCTGGATAGCAGCTTTTGGTTCTATTCTGGGATTTGATATACGAGGTATTCGTGACATCCGTACGGGTATTGATATTCAAGGTGGAGTAGATGCAAAGCTATATGCAGTTACTGAGGATAAAAAAGTACCATCAAAGGAAGATTTGGAAGCAGCAAAATATACTATAGGTAAAAGACTTGATTCAAAGAATATTTTTGACAGAGTTTTAACTACTGATGCTGAAAAAGGTTATATTCTGGTACAGATACCTCACAAAAAAGGTGAAAAGTTTGACCCTCAAAAATCAATTGAGGAAATTGGAAAGACAGCACTTTTAACCTTCCAGGAAGTTGATAAGAACAAGGTAGATGAAAACGGAAAATATATTCCGGCAGACCCTACCAAAGAAGATGAGAAAAAAAGAATAATCTTACAGGGTACCGATATCGTTGACGCAACCACAGAACCTTCGCAGGAGGGTGCTGGTTTTGTAGTAGCACTGAAGTTATCAGACGAAGGTTCAAAAAAATTCGCTGAAGCTACAGCAAGACTCGTAAACGAGCCTATTGCAATATATATGGATAACGAGCAAATCAGTGCACCTGTTGTTTCTCAAGCAATCACCGGAGGTTCTGCAATAATAACACTCAATGGAACTCCTGTTGACCAACAGAAAGACGAAGCCAAGGAATTGGCAGGACTAATTAAATCCGGTGCTTTACCCTTTAAGCTGGAAGCTAAGCAGGTACAAAATATAAGCCCGATGCTGGGGTCCAATGCCCTTGCCGTTAGTGTGGAAGCACTTGTTGTTGCTTTTATTATAATATGTGTTTATATTACCTTCTACTATAGATTACCTGGATTAATTGCAAGTATTGCATTATTCCTTCATACCATTCTTGAACTGCTGGCATTGTCATGGACTGGTATCACAGTTACGTTACCAGGTATTGCGGGTATTATCCTTACAATAGGTATGGGTGTTGATGCCAACGTAGTTATTTTTGAAAGAATTAAAGAAGAGATAAGAAGTGGAAAAACTCTTAGAACAGCTATAGATGTTGGTTTTAAGAGAGCGTTTACTGCCGTACTTGACGGTAATGTAACAACCCTTATTGCAGGTGCCGTGTTATGGAAATTCGGTACAGGCCCTATACAGAGCTTTGCATACACTTTGATCATAGGTGTTATTTTGAGCTTCATAACAGCTGTAACTGCAACCAGAATAATGCTGAAGGCTGTAGCAGATATGGATATAGCTAAGCATCCCTGGCTTTATGGTGTAAAGAAAAAGTTGAAGGAGGGAAATGCAAATGCCTAATATAAATCTATACAGTAAAAGATATATTTTCTTTATCCTTTCTGCAATAATTTTATTATCAGGGGTCATTGCCTTTTTTACTATGGGTTTTGAGCTCGACATTCAGTTCCAGGGCGGAACTGTTATCGAAATGAGAGCTAACGACAATACCTTTACCGAGACCAATGTTCAAGACGTAACTTCAAAAGTCAACGAACTGGTTGAGGAAACAATAAATAAATCTTCAATGGTACAGAAAACGTCTGCTTATGATATTGAAACTAATGCAAGCTTTGATGTCATAAAGGTAAGCATCGGTAGTGCTGAAACTCTTACAAGTGAAGAGATAGTTACTGTGGAAAATGCAATTATTAAAGAGCTTAATCTTACTGCGAAGGACCCTGTCGTAAATGAAGAAAGCGTTGAACCTTTCATCGGGAAGGAAATCAGTCGTAATGGTGTTAAAGCTGTTTTAATTGCGGCTGTGCTAATTATACTGTATATCTGGTGGAGATTTAAGCTGGTGTCAGGACTATCAGCCGGTGTATTCGGTGTTGTGGGACTGCTCCATGATATAGGTGTAATGATTACAGTATACCTGGTATTCAGAATTCCTGTAAATGACTCTTTTATTGCGGCATTGCTTACAATATTCGGATTCTCAATGAATGACACTGTTATTATTTATGATAGAATCAGAGAAAATACCAGATTACTAAGAAAAGTACCGTTCCCTGAATTGGTTAATACCAGTGTTATCCAGACTTTGAACAGATCCATAAATACAACAGTAACTGTTTTGATAGCTGTTATCACTGTTTATGTTTTTGCATCAGTTAACAATATTGAGTCAATCAAGGAATTCAGCTTTCCTATGATTATTGGTCTATTTAGCGGAACCTATTCAACAATATTTATAACAACTCCATTGTGGGTAATGTTCAAGGAACGCCAGAAGAGAGTAAAAGCTGTTAAGGCATCATAATTAGCTAGAAATTCAGAATAATATTTTGTAATGTAAGAGAAAATTTGGTTGAGCTAAAAACCAGGGGCGTCGAGGGCCCCTGGTTTTTTATTATCTAGGAAAGTATAAATTCTTTTGTGCAAAAATGAGTATTGCAATGCACACAGATTAAAGGAGTATAATCCCTTAGAATCATAGATAGTATTTGAAGTACTACCTCATGCCTATAAGTTTTAGACTCAAGTATTCTCATTTGAAATTCAGGGAATATGAATAATCCTACGAAATTTTAAGCAAAAACAAAAAGAACCTGCTGTGGGTATAACACTTTCGAGGTTCTATGTCATCTAAATTATGTCTTTATGTCTGTCTTCTTATTTGTGCCTTACAAAAAAACTTATTTTGATTTCTTCTTAATAATAATATCAATTACCAACGAAGCAATTATAAATTCAGCCATTACAAAAATGCTGTTTATTATAAGAGTAGTTGTTGTAAATTCAAATACGCTGCTGAAGTTATTGCTCGTTTTATTGATAACAAACAATGCAGTACCTATGGCTAATAGGGCTAAAGTAACCGGAATAGCATATTTCAGCATTTTTTTTGGGAATTCTGCCATGTCACAAATTGCAGAATTCATAAGCTTAATAAGGTTATATTTTGTTGATCTGTTAGTTTGTTTGCTCTCCATGGAATACCCCCCCTAATAATAGACTAATAAGTTAAAATTGAGTACCTCAACTTCTGATATTCTCTGTAATATATATATAAGGTAATATAATCCTTCCCCAGTGGAAAATATATATTTAAATCAATGTCTTATTAACTTAGTAGAAAAATGACTTGGCTCACGTAAAATATTAACACCTACGGAGACCAAATTCAATGTAAATAATTGATAATATTTCATACTTCGACACCATAATTACAGACTTTGGCAGTAATTTATGTAAAGTGGTCGAATTATCTAAAAACTTTTGTGTAGATGAAAAGTAAGGCAATATATTATAATTACGCTATAACATTCGTGTAGGAGAAATGGTGACTATTTATATACGTGCTTATGCACGTGAATGGAGGTTATAATGGAACTGGTCTGTTCAAAGAAACTTGAAATCAATGAAGCTGTGCAATACGATTGTAGGGAACTTAATCTTGATTATTATTTAGTATCTTGTGAAACTGACAATTCATATACATATGGAATTCAGATAAACTTGACTAAAGACAGCGGTGAATCAGAAACAGCGGTTATAAATGATGTTTTACCTTCAAAGGCTCATACAATGGAGATTATAAACCTAATGTATAAGAATTCGGTCACTCCTGTAAGTGCAAAGGATGTAATATATGACTGTATAGCCTGATAAAATTACAATATTAAACATATAGAGAGTATACTTGAAGGTCTATTGAAGAAATATTCCTTTGAGTATACTTTTTTTATTAAAAAAGAAGGAATATTAATAATAATGTCGAACAATTATTAAGTCAATTACTCTAGGATAACAATATAAGAAGGCTCTGGTTTAATTGGGTGAAGTTATGCTAGAGAAATAAATAGCGGTATATATGTTTATAATATTTGGTAAATTGATTATCAAACCAGATTGGAATGTAGTGCATAATGGCATATTTATTTCCTGAGGATCTAATTGAGGAAATTCGAGTTAATAATGATATTGTTGAAGTAATCTCCGAGTATGTTAAGTTGGATAAAAAGGGAAAGAATTATTTTGGCAGATGCCCTTTCCATAATGAAAAAACCGCATCTTTTTCGGTTGAGCCTGTAAAACAGATATTTAACTGTTTTGGCTGTGGAAAGGGAGGTAATGTAATTCATTTTATAATGGGGATTGAGAATCTCGATTTCCCGGAAGCCTTGAAATTACTTGCCGACAGAGCCAAAATATCAATACCTGAGACAAGCGCCGGTGTTCAGGACAACGAGCAGGCCAAGCTGAAAAAAGAACTTCTGGAGATAAACATAGAGGCTGCAAGATTTTTTCACAACAACCTTATAAATGGAAAAGAAAAGGCACCATTGACTTATCTGCTTAATCGGAAGATTGAGCGGCAGACCATAACAAAATTTGGCCTTGGCTATGCAGCCGACAGTTACGATGCACTATACAAACAGCTTAAAAACAAGGGGCATAGTGAAAAAGCAATTATTAGCAGTGGACTTGTTATATTTAAGGAAGAAGCAAAAAAGATTTATGACAGATTCAGAGGCAGAATAATGTTCCCCATATTTGATATCAGGGGAAATGTCATAGCCTTTGGAGGGAGGGTAATGGATTCCTCTCAGCCAAAATATATGAATTCGCCTGAAACGGACGTCTATCATAAGGGTAAGCATTTATATGCTATGAATTTTGCTAAAAATACCTGCTCAAAGCAGATTATTTTAGCAGAAGGATACATGGATGTTATATCCTTACATCAAAGTGGAATAATAAATGCAGTCGCACCTTTGGGAACAGCATTAACCGATAGTCAGGGCAAACTACTTAAGAAGTATACGGAAGAAATTGTCTTGTCCTTCGATTCGGACAATGCTGGTCAGACGGCCGCGTTAAGGAGTTTGGATTTACTAAATGAAATTGGCTGTAATGTCAAAGTTTTGACAATACCCTCAGGAAAGGACCCGGACGAATTTATAAAAACACGTGGTATTGACGAGTTTAAACGTCTTGTAGCCAAAGCAAAGAATTTGGTGGATTTTAAACTTGAATTGCTTGACAATAAGATAGACACCACGACAAATGACGGAAAAGTCAAGTTTATTGATAACGCTATGGTTATATTAGATAAAATTGACAATAATGTAGAAAGAGAGCTTTATGTCAAGAAGTTGTCCAGAGAATTGGGCGTAAGTGAGCAGTCAATTTACTCGGAATTGGCTAAGAGGCAGTATAGGAAGCAGAAAACCCGCGATAAGCAGACAAAAGAAGTAAATTTAATCAGAACTAACACTGTAAAGAGAAAGCGTACTACAGAATCTGCCGAAGAAAGACTGCAAAAACTTGAACTGATGCTGTTGTCGACTATATGTATAGAAAATAATGTATATTTTCAGATAAAAGACATCATTAAGCTTAATACTATAAAGTCAAGTGAAATAAGACAAGCATACAGTTATGCCATTGAGCGTATTGAAAATAAATCCGGAGTAATAACCGGAGAAATACTAAATAAACTTTCACCGGCTCTTGCTGAGAGTTTTGCAAATATAATCCAATCCCAGAGTGTTTTTGAGGACAACAAAAAAGCAGCTCTTGACATTATAAAGAGAATAAACCTACTTGGTTTGGAAGCAAGAAAAGATGAAATTATTGAATTAAAGAAGAGATCTGATCTGACAGAAGGAGATGTTGAGTTATTAAATCGGGAATTAAGCAGTATTGTATTGAATATAGCTGTAATGAAGAAAGGTATATAATAAATCTTGAAGGGAGGGGAACTTATGAAGCATAATCAGGAAACAAGAAAAGCAATACTAAAGGATTTGATTGACAAGGGTAAGTCTAAGGGAATGCTCACCTATAAAGAAATAATTGATGCTTTTGAGGAAATAGAGCTTGAACCGGAGCATATAGAAAAAATATATGAAACCCTTGAAAATATGGGTATTGATGTTATAGGCGACATTGAAGCTGAAATGGAAGAAATTCAGCTGACTGACGAGGAACTTGATATCAGTATACCAGAGGGAATTAGTATTGATGATCCTGTTAGAATGTATCTTAAGGAAATTGGTAAGGTGCCCCTTTTGACAGCAGATGAAGAAATTGATCTGGCTCACAGAATGGAAAATGGTGACATTGAAGCGAAAAGAAGGCTTGCTGAAGCTAATCTCAGGCTTGTTGTAAGTATTGCAAAAAGATATGTTGGTAGAGGTATGCAATTCCTCGATTTAATTCAGGAAGGTAACCTGGGTTTGATTAAGGCAGTAGAAAAGTTTGACTATAGAAGAGGCTTCAAGTTCAGTACTTATGCTACCTGGTGGATCAGACAGGCCATAACCAGAGCTATTGCCGACCAAGCTAGAACGATTCGTATTCCTGTTCATATGGTTGAAACAATAAATAAGCTTATCAGGGTATCAAGACAACTGCTTCAGGAACTGGGAAGAGAACCCCAGCCTGATGAAATTGCTAAGGAAATAGGCATGTCAGTTGACAAAGTCAGAGAAATAATGAAAATATCACAGGAACCAGTTTCTCTGGAAACGCCTATCGGTGAAGAGGAGGATAGTCACCTTGGTGACTTTATTCCTGATGATGATGCTCCGGCTCCTGCGGAAGCTGCAGCATTTACTTTACTGAAAGAACAGCTTATTGATGTGCTAGACACTTTGACAGCTCGAGAGGAAAAGGTTCTGAGACTGAGATTCGGTCTTGATGATGGACGTGCAAGAACTCTTGAGGAAGTTGGTAAAGAGTTTAATGTTACCAGAGAACGTATTCGTCAGATTGAGGCAAAGGCACTGCGTAAACTCAGACATCCAAGCAGAAGCAAAAAGTTGAAGGATTACTTGGATTAATGTCTAATAATAAAGAAAAATGATAGACTCGAAAACGGGTCTTTTTCTTTATTATTGGAAATACTAATATGAGAGAGGAATATGTACAGGGCCTTAATCAGGCAGCTGTATGGAGTATGCAATTTTTAGCAGGACTTAGTATGGAGTATTAAATGCTTGAAATTGGGTGACAATCTTTCCAAACGGTCAAAAAAAGAAAATTTTAATGTTGACCTGCTACCGGTTCGTAAGTATAATATTATTTGTGCTCTTGAGAAAACGCTCTCAAACACAATAGTTAAGCGGCGTTAAGCCGATTGCATAACAATTTAAATATTCCTCAATAGCTCAGTCGGTAGAGCATGCGGCTGTTAACCGCAGGGTCGTAGGTTCAAGTCCTACTTGAGGAGCCACAACGGGCCTTTAGCTCAGTTGGTTAGAGCAACCGGCTCATAACCG
>JAEYWA010000123.1 GCA_023431385.1 Bacillota bacterium
GGTAAAGTAACAGAAGGAATGGATGTAGTGAATGCTATTGCCAATGTCGATACTGATTATAGCGATCGCCCTGTGAAAGCACAGAGAATGGCTAAAGTAACAGTTGAAACCTTTGGAGTCGACTATCCAGAACCAGAAAAATGTTAAGAAAATAAAAAGTGTCCTAATCAGTAGATTTCTACCGATTAGGGCACTTTTTTTGGACCAGTAATAAAAGACATAAACCAGCAATAGTCCCTTAGACAGAATAAACCACCAGCACGGCTGGTGGTTCTAATTCTTTCAATCAAATATCAATTTCCACTAAAAATACTTTCTGTTTCCCCAAAGATTACTCTTCTTTAAATACAGATACTCATTATAAGCTTTCTCAAGAATCTGCTTTTCATTGGAGAACTTTAATAAATGGTAGGCTTCATGGAATTTATAATACCCAGAATCCATAAAAAACTCTTCACGTTGTGGTTTGCTATAATAACTATCTGACATCATGAGATACCAATGAACGTCTTTTATTACAGTATCAAGGGGTGTACTAAAACTATATTGACTTTTCCCGACGTATTTGATAATAGAGGCCTGTACTCCTGTTTCTTCGCACACTTCCCGAATTGCAGTTTCTTTGTACTCCTCGCCTTCTTCGACGGTCCCCTTTGGCAAAACCCAGCCTTCATACTTATTTCGATAATTTTTATACAGGAGTAAAATCTTACCTCTGAAAATAACCACACCGCCACAGCTCGTTGCCTCAATCATTGCAAAGCCCCCTGTTTCTATTTGGTGTGTATATACTTGTTGATAAGTATAACTCTTTTCATATATTATTTCAACCCGTAAAATACAATCGAAATATAGGAATTCAGCAAGATTTTAATCGAAATAGTTTATTTGTGTTGGTAATACTCTTTAAAAATCTTTTTCGCTATTGGAACCGCTACTTCAGTGCTAGAACCACCTTCTTCAATGCAAACACTAACCGCAATATCAGCCTTTTCGTCTGTAGAGGAATATCCGACAAACCAAACATAAGGCTCTTCTCCTGATTTTTCAGCTGTTCCCGTCTTACCGGCAACTGTATACTTCTTATTTTTCAAAGAGGTAGCCGTTCCAGAGGTAACAACAGATTCCATGAGGCCTGAAAGAATTTCAGCCTCTTTACTGGTCATTAAGGTCGTATAGGTACTAGGCAAGAAGGTCTTTATTGTTTCCTGATCAGCATTTAAAACTTCATCTACCATATATGGATTCATTAGTTTTCCATCATTGGCAATGGCAGAAACAATCATCGCCATGTGCATAGGATTAGTGGTTGTCTCACCTTGACCGATAGCAGTCTGTGCTGTCATCCACAAATCATCTGTTTTATTATACGTAACCTTACTTCCCTTAACAGGAATGCTTAGTTTATCAAAGGAAGTATTAAACAGAAGCTGCTTTGCTGTACTCATAAAAGTATCATAAGACGTTTCGGACAACATCTTAGCAAAGGCACCATTACATGATTTTGCAAAGGCACTGTTCAAATCAAGTTTGCCATGTCTTTTTCCTTTATAACACTCTACATCTTTGCGATCTGTTTGAAATCTTCCATGACAATCATAAGAAAAGGACTCATAATCTGCATGATCTCTAATGTAAGCTAAAGTAGTTATAATTTTAAAGATAGAGCCAGGCGGATATGTGGACTGAGTTGCACGATTAATTAGCACCGAATCCTTGTCCTCTAAACTGATGATTTTATCCCAGTCCTTTGATACCGTATTAGGATTATAATCCGGTTTGGACACCATCGACAGAATTCTTCCTGTACTCGGTTCCATGACGACTACAGCTCCTTTATAATTACCAAGGGCATCGTTTACTACCTCTGTCAGATTAACATCCAGAGTGGTTTTTATATTGTCACCTTTACTCTTTTGTCCATTCAACCCGTTCCAAGCTTTCTCTAGTCCATTTATGCTAGAAGTGAGTAACGTAAAGCTCATACTATTTTCCAAACCAGTTTTTGACTTCTCATATCTGCCTACTGTATGACTGAACAAGGAACCATAGGGATACACTCTTACCATATTACCAGCACTGTCCTCTTCGGATTTGGCAAGAATCTCTCCTCCACTTCCTAATATCATACCTCTCTGTATCGTCTCTTCCAACAGATTTGCTCTTTTGTTATAGCTGTTATTGATAACCTGTTTACTATCTACTAGTTCAAAACGAATAATATAGGCAATCATTCCTACAACCATAAAAACAAACGCATACGTCACAACCAAAAGCTCTCGATTACGCTTCTTCTTAGTAGCCTTGTTCTTCATCGGAGTATTCATTTGGTTTCCGTACATTTGCTCTATATTGACTTCTCTCTCTTTTTTCTTTTTCAATTGCATCTACCTCATCTTGATTTAATACATATAAGCCCTGAATGATACTAAACATGATTAATGATGTCAGAATAGAACTACCCCCACTACTAATCAATGGTAATGTAACTCCTGTAGAAGGAATAAACTTTGTCACACCACCAATCGCTAAAAATACCTGGAACATGTAGAGTACACTTAGTCCCAATGCAATCAGCCGATAAAAATCATCGCGCATCTTTAAGGAAATATTGATAAACATAAGGAAACAGCTTAAACATATTAAAATAATACAAATGCCAACTATTCCACCCATTTCTTCCATAATTGCCGAAAAAATAAAGTCGGAGGATACTACCGGTATACTAGTCGGTAAACCTTTGGTAAGTCCCATACCAAACCAGCCACCCGTTCCAATGGCAAATAGCGACTGAGCCAACTGCCAGCCTTCATTCTGGATTATGTTCGGACTAAAAGGATCCTTCCAAGCAATGACACGGACACGGACATGACTGAATATATAGTAAGCTGCAACCGCCGCGCCAGAGCCACCCAAAATACCGGAAACCAGGTAGAAAACATTACAGGTTGCAACATATAACATTACCAGATAGGTCATAAAATAGATAAGAGCTCCACCTAAATCCTTTGAAAGCACCAAAACAATAACATGGATGGCCGCAAGTAGCGATACCTTTACTACTGCTTTAAAATCCTTAGCCTTGCTAAAACAAGAGGCTACAAAAAATACATATAGGATTTTGACAAACTCCGATGGCTGTAATCCTACGCTACCAATGAAAATCCAATTTTTAGCACCATACTTGGCTTTACCAAATATCAGTACTACTATTAGGCAAAGTAAGCCAAGGAAACCATATAACCAGCCAAACTCTTTGAGATACCGTATTTTCTTAATAAAAAACGGTATGATAATACATAGGCCAAGCCCTGAACATATAAATATGAACTGTCTGACTGCCCCTTCGAAATCTAGTCTTGTTAGCATCACAAGGCCTAGCATCAGAAGCATCAACATGTTATTAAACACCAGTATAGATAACTTTTTATAAGATACCTTATACAAAATAATTGCAAAGATGAAGACTGCAACCTGGGCTGCATAAAATACGCTTAGCTTAATCACCGTCTCCATATTAGAAAGGTCATTGCCTAGAAAAATACAGAGAAAACAGGCTGCGTGTGTAAGAAACATCAGCAAAGTCTGGATGCGATAGACATACGCCTTCCCGCTATTATTCTTACGTCTAAATACAATGAAACTATACAAGGTATACACATTTATTAAGATGCAAATGACATACTTTAAAACCGTTATTATGATACTTTCCATTTTTTCACCTACTCAATACCCCGCTTAAAATGTCCTTTTGTAAAACTTTTAACTGCAATCTCTGTCTCTTCATGATGATAAAAGGTTCCTAAATATGCTTCGATTACTTTCTGGACCTCTCTTCCATTTTCTATGGTAAAATCCAGACGCAGATTCTTTGGAGACAGTTTTAGTATCTCCTCACTTTGATTCAATAACACAATTGGATCCGCATTGTATATAACATTATAGCAATATCTACAATAATTATATACTATAAAATTCTTATCATAGCGATCCTTTAATTCATACAATCCTGTCTTATGGGTACAGCCTTTGGTATTCTTTAGTACACACTGAGCAGAAGTCATAAGAGGAACATGACCATAGACAATATAATCACATTCCTTACATCTAAGTTCCTTAAGTTCCTTATCATTTAACTCCAGTGGAGCTGTAAAATGTGTAATTCCCTGCTCTATATAAAATTCTCTAGATTCTTGGTTCATTGTATACATACTGTAATCAAGTATAAAACAAAATCTGTCGTTGAAGTATTTC
>JAEYWA010000164.1 GCA_023431385.1 Bacillota bacterium
CCATGACAACCGGAATTACTTCCTTGTCAATCAGCATTGATCCAATAACTGACTGTTCAGCCTCTACGCTTTGAGGAGGAATTCTGCCAAGAGCTCCTAAATCCATGTCTTTTCCCCATTCTAGTTATCATTTCACTATACATATAAATTATTATTTAAATAAAGTCTAATTAAATAAAGCTTTTCAATAATATCTTAATCAAATCATTTTTCAAAATTATCTCTTTCTTACAATCCAAAATTTCACTAGTTTTAGTCTAGAGTTTACAGGCTTTCTATTTTAACTGTAAATTTTGAGCTGATTGCAGGATATAACTTAGCTTCAACCTCGAAGGTTCCTATGGCCTTTATGGCATCAGGCATAACCAGCTGCTTTTTATCAATATCAAGCTTATGCTGTGATTTCAAAGCTTCCGCAACATCCTTTCCGGTTATGGACCCAAATAGCTTTCCACTTTCTCCGGCCTTCACCTTCAAAGTTATGGTAATATTCTTTATTTTATTGGCCAATTCTTTAGCCTGTGCAATTTCCTTTTCCTTTTTATGAGCTTCGGCTTCCTTTTTCGTTTTCATTATATTCATATTAGCAGCAGTCGCTTCAACAGCCAATCCCTTTGGAAACAAGAAATTTCTCGCGTATCCGTCGCTGGCCTCCACCATTTGCTCCTTCTTACCCAAACCTTTAACATCTTCCTTTAATATAACCTTCATAGTTTCCTCCTATTTCAAGTATGACTTTTTTACCGAAATAACGGCTTGTTTTTGAGTTCGGACAGTTATTCCTTATTTAAGCTGTCGATATATTCAAAAATCGCGGTTTTCAGACTTTCCTTGGCTTCCTGAATTGAAACATTCTCAATCTGAGCTCCCGCAACGGTTAAATGCCCGCCTCCGCCCAATTTTTCAAGAATCATCTGAACATTTATCTCGCCAAGAGATCTTCCGCTTATTATTACCTCGCCCTCATGATAGCTGAGAACAAAAGCTGCAACCAGTCCCGAGAGGCTCAGCAGCTGATCTGCTGCCTGTGCGGCAATAAGCTGAGCATTCTTTATATTTGTAGGACAAGTTGATATAGCAATATTATCATACACCACTTCTGCTTCTTTTACTATATTTGATATTGTAATATAGGTTTTTAAATCATTCTGGAACAGCTGTTTTACCGATACAGTGTCAACACCCTGTCTTCTTAAATACGATGCAGCTTCAAAGGTTCTTACACCTGTTTTAAATATAAAGTTTTTAGTATCAACAACTATCCCAGCATATAAAGCTTCTGTTTCAATACTTGTAAGCCTGATTTTTTCTTCGAGGTACTGCAGCAGTTCCGTTACAAGTTCACAGGTTGAGGATGCATATGTCTCCTGATAGGAAAGTACTGCGTCCTGTATATAGTCCGCACCTCGCCTGTGATGGTCAATTATTACTATCTGGTCTGTCATTCTGAGAAGTTCCGGTGTCTCTGTAAAGCTTGGCCTATGTGTGTCTACAACTATAAGTAGTGTTTTCTTTGTAATTATGTCCAGGGCTTCGTTTCTCCCCACAAAAACATTAGCATACTCAGGTTCCTTAGCAAGCTTATTCAGCACCGAATCTATATTAGCATTTGAATGGTTAAGTACAATATTTACACGCTTATCGCGGCTTTTTACTATTCGATATATTCCTAATGCTGCACCAAGGCTGTCAATATCGGCATTTTCATGGCCCATAATCAGTACCGACGGTGCCTGATCAATCAGCCCTCTTAGTGCATATGCTATTACTCTGGCCTTAACCCTTGTCCGTTTTTCAAGCTCTCTGTTCCTGCCTCCAAAGAATCTGAAATTGTCGCCGTCCTTTATAACAACATGGTCCCCGCCTCTCCCCAGTGCTATATCGATTCCGGCATAGGCATTCTGCAGATTTTCCTGAATTGTAGGAGCGTTTATTCCCATACCTATACTAAGTGTTACAGGTATTTTATTGCCGAGGTTTATTTCTTTAACGGTTTCAAGAATTTCAAACTTCTTCTCCTCAAGTTCCTTTAAATATTTAAATGCGTGTATACATAAATATTTATCTCTCTCAAACTTCTTTAAGATACCTCCGGTATGGCTCATCCAGCTTATAATCTTTTTCTCGATTTCAGCCATGATCTGAGGCCTTTTTGAGTCCTCAAGACTTTGCATAAGATCATCATAATTATCTATTACAATAACGCCTACTGTATTCTTATTGTCCTCAAACTTTTGCTTTTCATTAATAAGCTCCGTATTATCTACAAAGTAGAGCATTACAATAACGCTCTCCTTATCGTTGTTATCGTCAACCTTAACCAGATTGCCCAGCGCAGAGTAGTACCTATTGCTAATGGTTACATCTTTGGATATGTTTATACTGTCTCCTTCGGTAAGCTGGGGTCGTATTTCTGTTATAAGATTTGACACCGTTCTCTGTAAAAAATTATCATCTTCAAAAATACCCTTGAATGAGGAATTGTACCAAACAGTAGTACCGTCAAGTTCTGCAAGCACAAGTGGCATAGGAAAGTTAAGCAGAGTGTCCTTTGTGGCACAGTCAATATTAAAAGTAAGAGTTTCTATATATTTAGTTATTTCTCTATTTCTAATATGATTTGACTTATAGTTGTATATTACCAGGAAAACGAATAAAACATATCCAGGTATAGCTACCAATGGATTTAATACAGTAATTATTACAATTAAAAATAGAATTACCCAAAGATAAAACCCCGCCTTTGGAATAAAAATACGTGATAGCTTCTTGTTATCCATCTATAATCTCCTCTTACCGATCACTCATATCAGGCCCCTTGCCTCTTGCTCCTGGAGCTGTTCAGATGTTTTGAAAGCTCTGAGAGATCCCCATAATACTTTTCCACATCATGGTTCTCAACAAGTCCAAGCCTTATCTTGTTTTCAATTTTTGTTTCAATTACTCTATAATTTATTCCGAATCTTTTTCCAAGCAAATAGCAGATTAAAATTATATTGGCAAGTGTGTCCGACAGAGTCTCTGAAACTTCTTCTCTCACTCCGTTGACAAGAGCCTTAAATAAATTAGCAACATCCGTTAACAGCTCACATTTAAGCCAATCAATAATTTTAACGTTTCTTGTAATATCCAGTTGATTATCAAACAAAGCCATATTAACCTCACATTTTATTATTCTACTGTTTCTAAATTATACCACCTGTGAGGTTATTTGACTTCATTTCCCAACTCTAATGTCCGGCTTTGTTATACGCATCAGTTCAGACTAAATATCTAGATGTAGGATAAATTTTTTACCCAGTGCGTATCAATTAAGAAAATGTCATCTTTGGTGAGCTTTTTCTCTTTATATTTTACCCTTAAACACGGGGTAAGAACCAATGAATTTATAGAAAGAGGTTTTCCTCTTCACCATTGTCAATGCATCGTAAACATCCTGGTCCTCTATGTGTCCGTCTATGTCAACAAAAAATATGTATTGTCCAAGAGCATTTTTTGAAGGTCTTGACTCAATCCTTGTCATATTTATGTCCCACAGGCTGAATATGTCCAGTATCCTGTATAAACTTCCCGGTTTATTGTCGGTTGAGAATACTATGGAGGTTCTATCACATCCTGTTTTTTCTTTTCTATCCTTTGATACTATAACAAATCTTGTCCGATTATTCTCAACATCCTGCACATTCTTTTCTAGTATCTCAAGCCCATATAATTTTGCGGCAATAGCCGAACTGATTGCGGCACAGGTGCCATCACCATTAGCTACTCTTTCAGCCGCTTTTGACGTGCTGTTTTCCTCAAGCTGAACCGAATCAGGAAAATTCGTATTCAAATAGTTCCTGCACTGCCCCAGCGGCTGGGGATGTGATATGATAAGCTTAATGCTCTCAGGCTTAGTACCCTGCTTTACAACAAGGTTCAAATTAATTGGAATTATATATTCATCAACAATAAAAAGTTCCTCTTCCTTTGCCAGTATGTCCAGAGTGACGTTAACAGCTCCCTCAAGAGAATTTTCTATAGGAACTATTGCCTCCTCTACCTCACCGTCTTTCAAGGCATAAAGAACATCTCTTATTGATGAGTATTCCATCAATTGATACGCTCTACCGTGCTCCGATTCATATGCCTCAACTGCCTCGTGGGAGAAGGTCCCCTTCGGCCCCAAAAAACCTATCCTTTTATTCATTTGCTGTAGAAACCCATCCTTCATATCTACTTTTTTCACTTATGATATAATATCATTCTTTATTATTTTTTCCAACAGTATTGGGCGAAAAATAAAACCTGTCGCTAAAGACAGGTTTTATTTTGTTTGTTGGCATTATTAAATGCCATTATTAATTCAGGGATTTCTAACACTAATCAAATCAACTTTTATTACGTCTGTGCCTCTAACTTCGATAACTATAAGCTTTATTGATAACTAATATTCCCATTGGTAGGTTTCTCACTAGTTGTGTAAGATCTATCGTTATGTACTGATTTCATTAGCATATCTCCATAAAGGTAATTAGGTATAACCTCCGGTAGACAATTTAGATTGCTTATAGTTGATATTATATCGCATCTAGAGAAGATGTATGTTTTTACTCCTAGTTTGTTTTAACATTCTTTGTTGCACCAGTGGCACCAGGATACCAACCATCTGCAGCAGTTAAGATATCTGTTTCTTTTTCATCATTGGTATTTCCAAAACCTTGCAGACCCTTTATTTCAGACAAATCCTTGTCAGCCAGTTTTAGGATTATTATAGTTTGACAAGTATTTCCATTATAAATATGACTATAAGAATATTCTCCTGGATTAAGGTCATTGTCGACTTTTACAACATTAGCATACGTACCTGTAAGGCTAACTGAATAAGTACCAGCTTGGGAGGAAGCATATTTTAATTTGTTAGTAGCTATTTCCTCAGTTAAGATACCTTCTACCATTAAGGCTAATAACCCGTTATCTACTTTAAAATTAGCTTTAGATAAACCGAAAAAGTTTGCTTTAGCTGTTGCTGCATTTACTATTACTTGAACTCCAAATGTATCAACATATGTCTTTGTAGCGAGGGCAAGAGTAATATTTACCGCTTCCAGATTGTTGAAATCTACACCGGTTACTCCAGCATATTTGTAATCCTTAAGGGTTGGAGCAGGATTACTCTCATCATCAGCGTATTCACCAATTTTTCTCAACGCAGCTAAATAAGCGCCGTAATCTACCGGTTGGTCTCCAAGCTGACCTGTAATGATAATTTTCTGGTCAGCATATACACCTGAACCGTCATTTGCAGTAGCCCTGACTGTTATTGCCCCATTAGAGGTAGCTTGTACAAATCCGTCATCGCTAACAATTGCAATTGCACCTCCGCTTGTAATTGACCAAGTAACTGTCTTATCAGTTGCATCATCTGGTTTTACTTCCGCAAACAATTGCACGGAACCCATATCTTCAGTAATTGTTATGGCACTACCAGTAACTGTTACTGCACCTCCAGATGTTATATCACAAGTTATTTTTATGGATTTTACCAGCACTTTTTCTGAGTTGTCTCCACCTTGACCTGAAATGGTAATTTTCTTTGTAGCTGAAACGTTTGAGCCGTCTTTTGCTGTGGCCATGACTGTTACTTCTCCATTGGCTTTAGCTGTTACTAATCCTGCTTCGCTAATAGTTGCAAGACCCTCACCTTTGTCTATTGACCACTTAACTGCCTTATTAGTTGCTTTGGCTGGTAGTACTTCTGCTGATAATTGGAGTGTACCCTTAGCTTTAGTAATTGTTAAATCTCCAACTGGCGTTATACTAATAGATTCTACCAGCACTTTATCGGTACCTGGGTTGTTACCATTATTTCCGCCTCCGGATGGTGAACCGCCACCACCACCTGGGCTGCTACCACCTGATGATGGACTACTGCTTCCACCGGGAACTGTGTAAGAACCTCCAGCAGGAACATTTGTTGTTCCTGCAATTACTCCGGTAGTTCCGGGTGCAGCCGAAACTACAGTTCCAGCAGTTGTTACTTTAACGTTGTTAGCTTTTGCGGTTACTGACCCAACCTTACCGGCACCATTGATATTTGCGCCGTCTTTGTTAACAACGATACTATCAATTTTTGTTCCTGCATTAGCAGTAATGGTTACACTTTTAGCATTAACCTCTATGTTTTTTATTGTTGTACTTCCAGTAGCAACTAATGCTGCTTTTTCACCGTTGATTTTTACAGATTTAATTGTTGCATTTTTAGCATTTACTGTAATATCTGAAGTAAGTATAGTCAGATTTTCTACTGTTCCTTCAATTATCACATCATCACTTCCATCGACTACAACCTCTCCGATGCTTGTGCCATCCTCTGTATAAACTCTTACTTTTCCATCAACACGTGCCACTATTATTTTTGATACATTTGATTTTCCGACTATCTTAATAGAGCTTTCGCCACCGCCTCGTACTACTGTACGGCCTGTAACGGTTACACCGTCAAGTGTTACTTCACCATCTCCTACACCATCACCAATAATTAAGTCACCGTTAATTTTGATGTTTTTAAGAGTAACTCCTGGAACACTAATGATTACATTTCCATTAAGATTTTTTGTGTATGTTCCTGCGCTTCGTATGTAATTGCCTAAAACATTTTCCATTACTTTTGCAAACTCAGCTCTTGTAATGTTTTTCTTTGGATTTAACTTTCCAGCCGAACCTGTTATATAGCCAGCTGAAACCATAGCAGCCATTTCATATTTTGATTCCTGGCTTATGGTGTCTTTGTCAGAATACTTGTTCAATACACTGTCATCTGTGCTTTTCAGTTTTAAAAGCTTTGCCAGCGCTGTAAATACTTCTTCCCTGGTTACAATTTTGTTTGGATTCAGCTTATTTCCCTCTGGAGAAATTGTACCCATTTGTACAGCTTTTCCCAATCCTTCATAGTACCATGCTTTTTCAGATACATCTGAATAATTACTCAATGAAGCTTTATTTACAGCCCCAAAAGCATTATTCAAAATAATACCTAATTGTGCTCTAGTCAGATTACTTTTAGGCATGATTTTACCGTCATTCCCAGCTAACAGACCATTTTCAACGGCTTTCTCAAGCGCTGTTGTACTCCAGTCATTCGGCATGTCAGAGTATCCTGAAGCTGATACTACAGTTGGAAGTATTGAAAACATAACTGCCAACGCTAGTAATACTGCAAACACTTTTTTTGTCATTACGATCCCTCCAATCGATTAATATATCTTACACAAAATAACATTTTAGCATATAATTTGCCACAATTCAACATATTGTTCTATATGTATTAATTAACCTCCTGTAGGATTACAATACATGTGTGACAATTTGAAAAAAAATAATGCGGAAAGTGTATCCAAGGTGTATGTTTAAGTTACCACACAAAAATATACATTAGGAGGATATCTTCCCGCATGAACAGCATA
>JAEYWA010000169.1 GCA_023431385.1 Bacillota bacterium
GAGAATTTTAAGCAGCATCCATTTGAAGGTTTTCTCATCGTTCTTGGGATAGCTGTGCTTCTTGTGTATATGATATATATTGAAAGGCGAAAGAGATAAATTTATCCCACCCCAAGTCCCGGTAAAATATGGCTTCGTCGCAAAAGTGACCATATTTGATCAAAGAACGGTATATATTAGGATATAATCTGAAAAATATATACCGTTTTTTGTATTCTTTGGATAAGTGAAATTAAACTACTAGTACAATTTATATGTTTAAATATACTGGCTTTATTTATATAAGTAATTGACAATAAAAACCATGTTGGTATGATAATATTAACTGATACTACCAGTCAATGCCACCTATTTACACAAAACAAGCAGGATTTAATTAAAAAGGATGTGATTTTAAATGAACCCTGTAATTCTAATACAGTCACTTAAACAGATGGGGGGAATTATAAAGCTAGAGGCAAAGTATGAAGGTAAACTCCCTAATAAAGACAGTTATTCGTGTGCCGTTAAATATTCTTTACCTTTTGAGGGAACCTGGACAGTCGTTAACGGTGGGGTAACACAAAGTGATTCTCATTCGTGGGAAATTCCAACACAGCGGTATGCCTATGACTTTATCGTTGTAGATATAGACGGAAAAAGTTATTGCGGAGAAGAAACCAGACCTGAATCATTTTATTGCTATGGCAAGGATATATTGGCACCAGCAGATGGAGTTGTCATGGAAGTTGGTGACGGAAACCCGGACAGCAAGATTACAGTGGATAGAAAAGCTGCTTGTGCTGGCAAAGATATACGTGGGAACTATATACTTATCCAGCACGCCAAGGATGAGTACTCTCTTCTGGCACATTTAAAGCCGGGCAGTATAAAAGTATCTGTAGGTCAGCATGTAATGCGTAGAGAGAAGGTAGCACAATGCGGAAATTCTGGAAATAGCTCTGAACCGCATCTTCATTTTCAAATACAAGCAGGAGCAAGCTTCTATTCATCTCCGGGACTACCTATAGAGTTTATTAACATATCGGCAAATTCTACACCCAATTATGAGTTGTTCGATCCCAGAGGAATTCTGGTAGAAAATACTAATACCTATCCACCATATATTTCACGAGGTCAAAGTGTAAGCAATATCTGAGTAGCAAGAGAAAAATACTATTAATGAGATTAAACATAATTACAATAAGGGATTTAGTTTGTACATAGGCAAGGTTATATGCACCTTGCTTTTTATTTTGCGCGTCGAGCAAACTGCTGGAGCACACTAGTCAGTGTAACTCTGGCACTGGTAATTGTCAAACTCCGTTAGAAGTAGTGGAGAGAAGCCTTCTAACCAAACTGTATATATGGGGGAAAGAGTACAAGGATAGTTGACAGTCGGTTTGTTAGAAATATTTTCGCTACTGGATTATTTTACAAGCTTGGGATTCATTAAATATATTGTTACTAATAATTAAAACTAGTAAAATAGTATTAGGAGATTCCGACAAATTAATATAAAATTCGATATATATGTTTACATAAAACTACGAAACCCAAAGCATGAAAAAAGGAAAAAGTACTTACTTTTGAAATTTTATCTTGACATAGGTGTAATTCTGATTTAAAATAAAAGTACGGTTAGTAAGTGTTGCGAACAAACTAAGGAAGGAAGTGAAATATGCCGACAAGTATTGGTTTAGACATTGGGGGTACGAATATTTCTGCCGTAATTTGCGATGACCACGGTAACATAATATATTCCTGCACTAGAAGAAGTGATTATTATGGTGATCAATACCTGAAAAATATTGAAGAAATTATCGAAAACATTATAAAAGAAAGTAAAACTGATATATGCGGCATTGGTATAGGGATACCCGGTACTGTTGATAATAATACAGGTAATGTCATTGTATGCCCAGCTTTCAATTGGAAGGATATACCGTTAAAAGAACATATAGAAAGTAAATTTGGTATAAACACATTTATTGAAAATGACGTAAATGTATGGACTTTAGCGGAAAAATACCTAGGAGCTGCAAAAGAGTATGATGATTTTGTGATGATTACTATTGGAACGGGTATTGGATGTGGATTATTCCTTGGGGGTAAGCTATATAGAGGACATAGCTTTGAGGCAGGTGAAATTGGGTATTTGCCATTAGCGATTGAAGCATACAATGAAACATACAGTGAAAATAAATTCGGTTTCTTTGAAAGTAAAGCATCTGCTTCTGCTGCAAGCCGTATTTATAAGGAACTCACAAATAGAGATTTAGATTGCAAAGATATGTTTTTACAGGCAAAGCAAGGAGATCAAGCTGCTAAAAAAGTAGTGGAGGATGTTTACAAATACTTAGGTTTGGGTTTAAGTTCGCTTTTTTGTATCCTAAACCCTCAAATTGTTATAATTGGTGGTGGAATGGCTGAAGAAGGAACTGAGTTTTTAAATGAATTAACAAAAAACATAAAACGATTGATTCCTTTCGATGTCAAGATTAGTCTTGCAGAGACAAAAAAATATGGAGGAGCTGTTGGAAGTGCTCTGAGCGTTTTCTATAGCTGTGATAGTAAGGAATCTAAACAAACCAACACCTATAATTCATTATAATTTTTTTATTGTTATGAAATATTATGTAAACATATTACATAACAAGTAAGATAAAAGCTGGAGAAGATTGGGAAAGTGTATAAAATACAGATAACCAAAATTTAACGAAAGGGGGAAAAGTGTTGGTTTTTATATACTCCTAATCTAACTTAATAAGAGAATCAGCTAATTGAAAATCAGTATTAGTAAAATACTATCTGTAGAAAAAAAGGAGGATTAATATGAGTAGGAAAATATTATCTATGATTTTGGCAGGTTGCATGACAGTTTCTCTTTTAGCGGGATGTGGAAGTAAGGGGGCAGCTGAAAATTCAACAGCAGCAGGTACGAGTACAGCAGCTACGAGTACAGCAAGTGCTTCAACAGCAGCAGAACCAGTATCAGTTGAATATTGGCAATATTTTTACGAAACAAAGGTTAACCTTATGGATGAATTAATAGCAGATTTCCAGAAGGAAAATCAGAATATAACTGTTGTACAAAAACACTTCCCTTATGACTCATATCAACAGAAGGTTGCTGCTGCAGTTTCGGCAGGAACTGGACCAGATATCATCAACTTATACTATGGTTGGGTACCGAAATACGTTAAATCAGGAACCCTGCAAGCCCTTCCAGAATCTTCTTTCTCAGCAGAAAAAATCGAGAGCACCTTCGCTCCAATGGTTAAGGTTAATAAAATAGATGGAAAATATTATACTGTACCTACAGCAGTTCGTACTCTAGGTCTTTTCTGGAATAAGGATATTTTCAAGGCAAATGGACTAGATCCTGAAAAGCCACCACAAACTCTTGAAGAATTAGTTGATATGGCTAAGAAATGTACTAAAGTTGTTAATGGAAACCTTGAAGTAGAAGGACTTACATTCCAGCCATCAGGTCAATTACATGCATGGTTCCGTCCTGTCCTTCTCAAACAGTTTGGACAAGAGCCAATAAGTGAAGACAAGAAGACCGTTCAGTGGAATGCATCAGAAGGCGGATATAAGGCATTTGAATTCCTTGTAAATCTCGCAAAGGTTGAAAAAGTTGGTGAAAAAGACTTCTTCACTGATGACCAAACAGCATTTATCAGCGGTAAAGCAGCTCTTCACATTGACGGTTCATATCGTTTAGGTTCTTTAAAGAGCCAGGCTAAAGATTTGAACTATGGTGTAACAGTTCTTCCTACACACAATGGCGTTGAAACATCATTTGGTTCATTCTGGACAAATGGTATTACTACTAATGCTACAGGTGCAAAGCTTGATGCATCAGTTAAATTCCTTGAGCATTTAACATCAGTTGAAACTATGAAAACTTGGACTGAAAAAATTGGAGAAATTGGAGCAAAGAATGAAATAGCAAATGATCCTGAATTACTGAAGGATGATAAGTTAGCTCCATTCATTAAGCAGTTACCTGTTGCTGATTCATACTTCTATGTTGATGAAGACGCAGACAGAAAAGCATTAATGGACGCTATAGATCAAGTACTATTAAACAATGTTGAACCAAGAAAAGCACTTGACGAAGCAGTTAAATCTGTACAAGCTTTATTGGATGATTACTGGGGTAAATAGTAAGTAAAGTAAATTATTATTTGGTTATCATATCCATAGTATTGCTCGATGTGTTACATAAATGCTGACACATCGAGCAATACAGCAATTGTTTGAATAAAACCTTTCGCATCAAGTTAAAAGGGGAGGACACTATGAAGCTGAAGCTGTCAATTAAGGGAAGACAATCTATGTGGGCTTATATATTCATCTCAGTACCCATATTATTTTTCTTATCTATCAGAATATTTCCTACATTATATGCATTCAATGTTAGTTTACACGAGTGGGATTTGCTTTCAAAACAAAGACCATTTGTATTTCTAGATAATTTTAAAGAATTATTAAGTGATGAAGTTTTCGGTGCATCATTAATTAATACAGGTAAGTATATATTGTTTGCCGTGCCTATAGGACTTGCTCTCAGCTTGGGTATAGCGCTGTTGCTTAATAGTATCACTAAAGGTGCTTCAATATATCGAATGGTTGTATTTATCCCGTATGTAACGTCCGTTGTTGCCGTATCATGGGTATGGAGATGGATGTTTATGAAACAGGGTGGTGTTGTAAATAATATTATTAGTTTATTTGGAATTGCAAAACAGCCTTTTTTGGATAGCACCTCTCAAGCAATTTTTGTTGTTATTTCAAATGTAATCTGGCAGGCATTAGGATTCTATACAATCATATTCCTGGCTGGAGTTAAACAAATACCGCAGACATACTATGAGGCTGCAAAAATAGATGGAGCTACACCGTGGCAAAGGTTTAAGAGTATAACTATTCCAATGCTAAATCCAACTATAGTATATCTGACAGTTATGGCTTCCATTCAAACGTTACAAGTGTTCACACAGGTATTTAATATCACATCCGGCGGACAGGGGATCGCAGGAGGTCCGCTAAACTCTACTGTAAGTGTTGTACTCTATATATACCAGTTAGCATTTGTTAATTACAAAATGGGCTATGCCAGTGCTGCAACAGTGGTCCTGTTCTTAATTATACTATGCATATCTCTATTCCAAATGAAAGTCTTGGACAGAAAATATGATTATTAATTCAATAATACTTACAAAAGGAGGAGCAAGATGCGTAGATATTACAAGGCGTTCACTTATATATTTCTTACTATAATCGGGTTTATAATGATATTCCCATTCTTATGGATGATATCCACTTCCTTAAAAACAGGAGTAGATATATATAGTCCATCAATAATACCAAAATCCGTAACCTTCGACAATTATGTCAGAGTAATAGAAAATTCGAATTTTGTGTTATGGTTTAAAAACAGCCTTGTTGTTGCAGTAATTACAACAGTATCGGTTTTGTGCTTTGATACGCTTGTAGGCTATACGTTCGCAAAGCTGCCATTTAGAGGGAAAGGTCCTTTATTTGTACTTATTTTATCAACGCTGATGATTCCTACAGAGATGTTGATTATTCCATGGTACATGATGAGTACTAGCTTTGGTTGGTTAAATAGTTATTGGTCACTGCTCTTCCCTGGATTGACATCCGCTTTTGGTATATTTATGATGAGGCAGTTCTTCATAGGAGTCCCTGATGATATACTCGAAGCAGGCAGAATAGATGGACTCTCTGAATTTGGTATCTTTTTAAGGGCAGCGGTGCCAATGGTTAAACCTGCTATGTCAGCATTGGGAATATTCACATTCCTGGGAAACTGGAATGCATTCCTTTGGCCTGTTATTGCTGTTGATCAGCCCGAAATATATACTCTGCCAGTTGGTTTGGCCTTGTTCTCAGGTGAATCATATAATCAATGGGATCTTGTAATGGCAGCAGCCAGCTTAGCAACAATACCTGTACTTATAGTATTCTTTTTCTTCCAAAAGCAGATAATTGAAGGAATACACATGACAGGATTAAAAGCGTAAGAAGGTGAAAATATTGGAATTTAAATTGATTGATTCTCATGTTCACTTTGATGTAAAAGGATATGATATTGTAACAATTGAAAAACGATATATAGATGAATATGGTAAAGAAAAATGGCTAAAGCTTCAATCTAAAAACCAATATCAAAGTAAAAAATGGGCACAAGCATGGGGTTTCCCAAAGAAGGAACCTACAGATAATGATGTAAAAATCACTTCGGCTCGTTGGCTGGAAGAAATGAAGAAGTATAATATTGAAAAGCTGGTTTTTGTAACGGGTGGCAACAACGAAATTTTAAGTAAAATTATTCAGGACAATCCTGAACATTTTATTGGATATGCACACCATAATCCTTTTGAAAGTGATTCAGCTTCGAAATTGGAATTTGCAATATCTGAGCAGGGATTAAAGGGATATAAGATTATTGCACCCGATTTATCCGGAAAAATAAATGATACTTCTCTTGAACCTATGTGGAAAGTAGCTGAAAAATATCAAATCCCTGTTCTGATACACTTTGGTATATTGGGAGCAGCAGGTGGTCTTGCCACACATGTTAATATAAATCCTATGATAATACATGATGTAGCAAGAGCACATCCCGATATACCATTTATCATACCTCATTTAGGCTGTGGGCATCCTCAAGAACTATTACAGTTAGCATGGGTCTGCCCTAATATATATGTTGATACCTCCGGCAGTAATCAATGGGTCCGCTGGATGCCATATCCTCTTACAGTTAAGGAGCTTTTTAAAAAATATTACGAAACAATAGGTCCTGAGAGGATAATATTTGGTACCGATTCAGAGTGGTTTCCAAGAGGATTTGTCAAACAGTATTATGACGAGCAGCGTAAGGATTGCGTTGAACTAGGTATGAAACAGGATGAATTAAAGCTAATATTTAGAGATAATATTGCTAGGTTGTTAAAGCTGGGGGATAATGATGGATGAAAATATACGCAGTATCTTGGATAACGAAATAAAGATGACAATGGGATGTACTGATCCAGGTGCTATAGCTTTTGCAGCTTCACAAGCAGCAGTACTTCTTGATGGTGAATTAAAGAGTATTGATATAGTTCTCAGTAAAAGTATATATAAAAATGCTGTGTACGTTGGTATCCCGGTTATAAAGAAATCTGGTATTGAATATGCTGCAATTTTAGGTGCTGTTATCAAAAAGCCAGAGTTAAAACTAGCTGTATTAAGTGAAGTTACCTCAGAAATGCAGGCTGAAATTAAGAATTATTTAGAAAGAATTCCTGTAAAGGTGGTTTATTCAGATATAGATGAGCCACTGTATATAAGTGTCACCTGTAGTAGTGATGTATCTAACGTAACAGCAATAATAAAAGGGGATTATGATTGGATATATCATGTTGAGAAAAATAATGAAATACTATTCCATAGTGAACCAAAAAATATATTCGAAAAATATTCTTTAGAAGATTGGAACTATAAAAATCTTTTTTATAGTATTGTAAATAGTCAAGCTGATGATGGAAATATATTGAAATATGAAAACATTAATAAAAAAGCGGCAATGTATGATATGTCAGAAGAAACAACGTATTATCTTCAAAGGATAGCCCAGCTTGATTCTGTTCCTGTTCATGATTTATCAAATATGGCTCAAATTTATGTATTAAATGCCTCACGTATGAGAATGTCAGGTGAGAGGTTTCCAATAGTTAGTGTGGCTGGAAGCGGAAATCTTGGTATATTGAGCATGCTTGCTGTATCTGCGGTTTGTGATGCACTAAAAAAGAAACCACAGGAAAGAAAGACTGCAATATATTTATCAGTTTTAACTGCAATATATGTAAAAAGTCAGATGAACCGGCTTACAGTAATGTGTGGAACAGCAGTTGCTGGAGCAGCTGGCTCCGCTGCTGCAACAGCATATTTACTTGGAGGAGGCTTTGAAGAAGCTGAAAATGCAATAAATACTGTTATTGGCAGTATTGGAGGTATGCTTTGTGATGGTGCAAAGGAAAGCTGTGCCTTAAAGGTTAGCTTTGCAGCAGAATGTGCAGTAAAAAGTGGGAGTATGGCTGTAAATAAAACTGGCATACTTACGGGTAGTGGCATTATTACAGATAATATTGATGAAAATATCAGAAATATAGGACTCATAAATAATTTAGGCATGAAGGAAGCAGATAACATAATGTTAGGAATTCTCAGCACACAGAAGAGGTAGTAATTCTTTGACAATTGTTATAAAATTGTAAGTATGTGATTTGTGAAGGAGTGTTAGAGAATGATAAAGGGAACGCCAGAATATATAAAGGTAATGAATAGGAATACTGTTCTTTCGCTAATTGTTAAAGAAAAATCAATATCCAGAGCCATGATTTCAACTCTTACTAATTTGAGTAAGTCAACTGTTTCATCTATTGTTGAAGAATTAATAGGTGAAAATATTATTAGAGAAAAAGGAGAAGGTCTTTCAACAAAACTTGGCGGAAGAAAGCCGATAGAACTGGTGTTTAACCCGTCTGCTGGATATATTGCAGGTATTGATATAGGTGCGACAAAGAGCATCTGTGTAATATCGGATTTAGCAGGAGAAATATTATTGAAAGAGGTAATACAGATAAAAAATTGTGATGACTGCAATTATTTAAATCAAATCATACAAATAGTAAAGGAAATGACAGCAAAGCTTAATATAGAAGATATGCTTATAGGAATTGGAGTAGGTATTCCTGGTACTACTGACATTGAAAATGGCATAGCCAGATTCGTTCCAAAACTAAATTGGGTCGACTATCCTATCCGTGATGTACTTGAAAAAGAGTTTGGTCTAGACGTTTTTATAGATAATGATGTTAATATGGCTGTTTTCGGAGAAAAATGGCTTGGTGTGGGAAAAGAATACAATAATTTTGTATTTATTTCTATTGGGGACGGTATTGGAAGTGGGATCATAATAGATAACAAAATATACAGGGGTCACAATTATACAGCTGGAGAAATTGGATACCTTGTACTGTCAAAGGATGCACTGGAAACCGAAAGGTATACGCCTGATGCTTATGGCTATTTTGAATCTGTTGCCTCTGGAAGTGCTATTGAAAGGAAAATTGGAATAAGTTGCAAGGAGGTTTTTGAAAAAGCCTCTCGTAACGATATAGAGTGTATTGAAGCAGTAAATGAAATGACTGAATACTTAAGTATGGGAATTGCAAATATAGTTAGTGTTCTCAGTCCGCAAGCTGTAATTATAGGAGGTGGCGTTTCAAGGGCAGGATTGGGCTTGTTGTTGTCAATCAGAAAAGAAGTATCCAGACTCACCCCTATTAGAACAGAGATAGTTCTCTCTGAACTCGAAGAAAATGCGGGTGTCATGGGATGTGTGGGCTCAGTGTTGGCAAATAAATACGGAATCAGCTTTTATTAAGGGGGAATTCTATGTACTCAAGAGAATATGTTGAACAAATGGACGGTACACTTTTTCCGGGCAAAACTTTTCAGGACTGTGTCCTGGCTCCAATATTTGATATTCAAAAGAATTATTATGCAAGGCCTTTTATCCAGATCAGTAAGGCCCATGCTATAATGCTATACGAGCAAAAAATTATTACATTAAATGAAGCAAATGAGATATTGTCAGGACTGAAGAAAATCGATTCAATAGACATGAGTGATAGGGAATACGATCCTTCCTATGAGGATATGTTTTTTATGATAGAGCATGAACTTGAAAATTTAATTGGAAAGGACACAGCTGGTAGACTGCATATTGCAAGAAGCAGGAACGATATAGACATATGTGAATTCCGTATGGTACTCAGGGAAAAGGTTCTTGAAGTTATGCAGTATTTAAATACGTTCAGGGGAGTCCTGCTTTCATTAGCAAAAGAAAATATAAATACTATTATGCCTGCTTATACTCATACACAGCCGGCACAGCCAACTACATTAGCACATTATATTCTTGCATACCAGGATTCAATGGAGAGAGATTTCGACAGACTTCTACACTTGCTCAATACCATTAATAAAAGTCCCCTCGGTGCAGCAGCCATTACAACCACAGGCTTTGCCATTAACAGACAGAGGACTGCAGAGTTATTAGGATTTGATGGGCTTGTAGAAAATTCTTATGATAGTATTGCGGGATGTGATTATCTTACAGAATGCGCGTCAACTCTTATGATTATGAGCACCAGTTTGTCAAGATTTATGAAGGATACATTAGATTTTTGTACCAAAGAGTTCAATGTATTTTATTTATCCGATCCTTATGTTCAGGTCAGCAGTATAATGCCACAGAAAAGAAATCCTTCCTCTCTTGAGCAAACCAGACCTGCAATCAGCAAAGCTATTGCTGAAGCCAAATGCGTTTTTGATATACTTCATAATACTCCATTTGGGGATATAGTTGACACGGAGGAGCAATTACAGCCGCATCTGTATGATTCAATAAAATATACAATCAGAGCATTTAAAATGTTAAGCTCTGTCTTTGCAACCTTACAGGTACACAAGGATATTCTGTTCGAAAGAGCACATGAGGGGTTTATTACAGCAACTGAATTGGCTGATATACTGGTCAGAGATAAAGGATTATCCTTCCGTCACAGTCATAAGATTACCAGTACAATTGTAAAGTATATGATAAAGCACGGTAAACAGGCCCAGGATATTACACCTCAGATTATTTCAGATATCTCAGAAGAAATACTGGGAAGCTCTATTGATCTGGAAGTTGCCGAAATAGAGAAGGCACTTGATCCAGTTAATTTTGTTAATGTCAGAACAATAACTGGAGGTCCTGCCCCAATAGAAACAGAAAGGATGTTGGAAAACAGGCTAAAAACTCTTGAAAGAAATCAGCAGTTATTAAATGAATATACTGAAAAATTAAAAGTATCGGACCAAAAACTAGAAACTGAAGTTACGAATATTATTTATTAATTGACTGACTATTTAAAACTCAATATCTAAATCTTACCGCACAAAAACTTTCTATCTTTTTATTTTTACAAAGGCTAATTATAAATAAAATGAAGTCGTTGTGCGGTTTTTTATAATCTTAATAATCAAATTTATGTCTCAGTAAGAGCGCTATTGGATATTTTCACTAATATATATAACAATGCATACTGTAATAATCTAAAAAAATACTTGATTCTACAAACGGAGGATATTTATATTGAAACTGAGAACTATTAAAGCTAAATTGATTTTATTTTTCGGAATATTGATTCTTGTTCTGTGTATTGGACTTGGTGCTGTTTCATACATTACAGCATCATATGCCCTGTCGTCAAATATTGATGAATCTCTTATGGAAGTGACCCGTGAAGCTTCAAAGGTTATTTCAAGCAGAGTTGAAGAACAGCTAAATGTGCTTGAGGTTTATGCACAAATGGACATAATTAAGAATACTCAGGTTTCGCTTGATGAAAAAATTGAATTCCTTAAAAAGGAATCAGAAAGAAATGGACACTTGTGGATGAGTTATATTGATTCTAATGCAAATGGTTATACGACTTTGGACAGTACTGCGAATGTAAAGGATCTGGATTATTTTAAGAAAGCCATTTCGGGTCAAAGTACAGTATCTGACCCTTTTATAAGCAAGATAACAAATGATATGATAGTTTCATTTGCAGTTCCTATTATAAATGATAAAGGAAATATAATAGGAGTGCTAGGTGCTGTGCGTGATGGAAATGAGTTAAGCCAGATTATTAGTGATATTACATATGGAGAAGGCTCATCAGCCTATATGATTAATAAGGAAGGTACTAATGTTGCCAATACAAATAAAAGCCTTGTTCTTAATAGGTACAATGTATTTAATGAAGTTAAAAAGGATTCGTCACTTGAACAAATGGTAGTAGTTATGCAGAATATGATAGAAGGAAAGACTGGAGTAGGTGAGTATACATTTGAAGGTACTACTAAATATATGGGTTATGCACCTGTAAGTGGAACTGACTGGTCGCTGGGATTAACCGCTCCCAAATCTACAGCTATGGCAAAGGTACAAAGTCTATTAATTATTATTACAATAGTTTCTCTAGTTTTTTTCTTAGTAAGCTTAATTATAACTTATTTTATTGCAAGAAGCATATCCGGACCAATAAAGGCAGCTTCCGAGCATCTGTCGATTATTTCTGAAGGAAATTTCTCACGAGAAATATCACAAAAGTATTTAGATTATAAAGATGAAATAGGTATACTGGCAAGGTCTGTAAATTTAATGCAATTATCAATACGAGGCACTATCAAGAATGTAATTAACGAATCATTAGATGTCAGTCGGATGCTTGCAAATATTAATGTTGAGGTGGAAGAGCTGAACAAAAACATAGAAGAAATATCCTCAACAACTGAAGAATTGTCAGCCGGAACAGAAGAAACTGCTGCTTCCACAGAAGAAATGAATGCTACCGCTGAAGAGATTGAAGCAGCAATAGAGGCTATTGCTACCAAAGCGCAGGAAGGTGCAATTACAGTAAACAATGTAAGTACCATGTCCGGTCAGATGAAAAACAATGCACTTGTATCAAAGGAAAGTGCATTGGAAATATACATAAGAAACAAAAATAATTTACAGAATGCTATTGAACAAGCAAAAGCAGTAGATCAGATAAATGTACTTTCAGAGTCAATACTGGAGATAACCTCACAGACAAATCTGCTGGCATTAAATGCTGCAATTGAGGCGGCACGGGCCGGTGAGGCAGGGAAAGGCTTTGCAGTTGTTGCTGATGAAATAAGAAGGCTTGCTGAAGGCTCAAAGACAACAATTTCAAGTATACAAGAAGTGGCACATATTATTTTGGAAGCTGTACAGGATTTAACAAACAGCTCAGCAGAAGTTATGGATTTCATTGATAAAAAGGTTATGCGTGATTACGAGTTTTTGGTTACATCAAGTGAGCAATATAATGAAAGTTCAGCTAATATTAGTGATATTGTAAATGACTTCAGCTCTACTTCGGAAGAAATTCTTGCCTCCATGCAGAGTATAGTCAAAGCTATTGATGAAATATCTACTTCAACAAGTGAAGGAGCCCAGGGAGCATTCAGTATTGCAGAGGGTGCTGCGGTTATCGCACAAATGTCCAATAAGGTAATAGAAAATGCAGAATTGGCAAAAGAGAAATCGGATATGTTGATTAAACTTGTTTCAAAGTTCAAAGTATAAAGAAGGTGTTAGAGAATTAACTTGATTTGACAGCAGCTGAATAGGATTGAGCAAAATCTCCTCTCGACAATAAATTTAATTGTAGAGAGGAGATTTTGTATCATTAACAAGGGACAGGGCAAGAATTGTTGTTAGCTTAGCTTGAAGCCAGAATTGGGTTACTCCAAGGAGGGCCGCTGGCCGCTGAGACCTCTGAATGCAATATATTACTCATATTTCTTCATATTTTTCATATTTTTCATATTACTTGGATGATATTCGTTACATTAGCAGTGAGTACGGGAGTTCCCTAAACTGCGTAGACATATAGTTCTTGAAGTTACTTCGGATGGCTGTAAAGATATTATAGCTACCCGGATTGGTGAAAATAAAACCTTACTTTTTGATCAAAGATTTTGCAAAATAAAGAGTAAGGTACATTTTCTGTACCCTACTCTTTTGTCTAATTCACCTGTCTTAATCTAACGGTGTCGGACAGTAGACATGGTTTTTACTAATTTACTCTATTATTGCTTCTGTGAAAGAATGTTTACAAACATACGGTAAGCACCTGGAGCCATAGCTTGTTGAATCTGACGATACCAAACTATTGATGTGTAAGTATAAACACCCTTGCCGTAGTTAGTTGTTAACCATTGACCGTCTTGTACGATATCAGAACCCTTGTCAATTGCAGAAACAAGTTTTGTGTATTTAGGATCAGCTTCTGAGATGTTATAGATACTACGTTCCTGAACCCATCCGTCCCAGTCAGATGAAACTATCTTATTAGGAGCGTTGAAAACCTTATGATCAGGATCGAGGATAGTTACCTTTGCATCTTCTTCAACTACACGCCATGTTAAAGTAGGTTTACCAATTGTTAATGGATATGGTGCAAAGCTTGGATCCCATCTGTCAGCTGCACTATTCTGGCTATAGTTAACAACTAAGTTACCTCCGTTATTTGTGAACTCTAGGAGTCTGTTGTTTGCAGTAATGAGTGCATCGCTGTCTCTGTAAGCACGTATTCCAAGTACAATAGTGTCGAACTTTGAAAGATCTCCATACATTACATCATTGTCACCAAGGACTGTTACATCCATACCTATCTGTTCTAGGTATTTATAAACTTCATCCTTACCGGAATCATAGTAACCAACCTTAAGTCCTTCAGGTAATACAATCTTTGCAGCCTGTACTGTAAGAGCTGCATCATAGAGATAATAAGTTGTACCTATATGGTCGTAATTTATAAGTTGTACAGTTTGATTGCTAACCATGCTGGAACTTGTAGCTTTTGCTTTTAATACAAATCTTTCTTCATTCAAATTAGCAGGAGGAGTAACTGTGAAGTTAGCTGTTTTATTCTGATTGCTTCCAGTAAAATCAAGAGTTACTTGTTTTGGTTCAATACTCCAACCAGATGGAACATCAAGAGATACGGTTGTTGAAGTTTTTCCAGTAACGTATGACTTAACTCCTACTGTTACAGGTATTTTTGTGTTTGATACTGTTGTATTAAGAACAAAATTCTCTGGGGATAACTGTAAAGAGTACTCAGGCATTACAGCAAATAGCTTTTCTGGCTCAATGGTAGTTTTTGAAATAACTCCATCAACTGAATAGCTGACAGTTGCTGTCATTGGAACTTCTTCGTATGGATGGAAGAATTCTGCATTCTTGGGAATTGATACTTCATATTCAAACTGTATAGCCTTATTATAATCTATCTTCGATGCAGTTGTTTCCTTTGGTGCTTTAACTGTCCAACCGGCTGGAGTATTAAGCTTAACACTGAGGTCTTTAATTTTACTATTTCCGCCATTGAATAATTGTACAGTTACTTTTGTGCTTTGTCCCTTTGCAACTTCATATGAAGCAGGTGTTATAGTTGCAATCAGGCTTGAGCTCTGTGCACTTAATTCATTAAGCTGATTTAATTTAGTTTTGAGTCTGAAAGTTAAATCATACTTATCTTCTTCTGATAGGTTAGATTTACTTATTGTTTTAAGTCCTGCATTAATATCAGCTATCATAGCATGAGCAGCACTTGTTACTTTAGTATTGTTTGGATATGCAGCAACTATATTGTCAGCATCTTTTTGAAGGTCAGTAAATAACTTTTTAATTTGATTGTCTTTATTATAACTTTTTGCTAAATCAGCATATGTCATTGGGATACCATCAAACATATCTGCTTCTTTGTCAGTTAGATTCTTTTTAAGAGATGTTTGGATAAGCTTGTGGTATGAAACAGCAGCTTTACTTACATCTGTTACTCTACCCATACTCTGTGATATGTGGAAATAACGTGAGTTCTGTCCAAACTGCTCATAAGTTAAACCAAGAATTTCATTATACTTAGTGTAATCCATTTTTGCAGTATGATCTTTGTCTGTTCCTGTATCATAGAGCTTTTTAGCTTGATATGGACGTAAGCCTTCTTTAGTTATCTGTTCTGGATATGCATTTGGATCAGCAGCCTTTTTAAAAGCTTCAGCTGTAATTAAGTTAGTAGCCTGATGCTGACCATGTTCAGAAAGTACATTGTTTGCGGAGTTGAAAACTACGTCAGGTCTGTAAGTACGAATAGCACGTACCATACGTTCTGTAACCTTATCAACATCCCAGATTGCCAAAGATTCTTCACCTAGCTTTGAGAAGCCGAAGTCAATAGCCGTGTTGTCATATTCTTCACTTAAAACTACAAGTTCACCACCAATTAAATCCATAGCTTCCTGAAGTTCTCTGGCACGGACTGCACTATATGCAAATCCTGCTTCGCTGCCTATTGCATTCTGTCCACCTGCACCATAAGTAGTAATTACGGCAACAGTTTCTGCACCTTTTTCAAGTAAGCAGTAAGACAATAATGAATTACGTTCATCATCAGGATGTGCACCGGTATCCATTATTGTAGAGACGCCAGTTACCTGCTTAACAGCCATCCACAACTTTTCAGCACCCCTGTTATTAGTGTTGAGAGCCGCAGAAGTATCAGCAGGTGTTGCGAGTGTTACTGATATTGCGAGAGTTAATGCAGCAGCGATAGTTCGAGAAAGTTTTTTACCCATCTTCATATAAATCTCTCCTCTTAATATATTATTTCTGAAGCCTTTAGATATAAATCTAAAGGCTATAACAGACAGCTAAATATTTATTAATTAATTTTATTAATAAATTGCGAATGAGAATAGAGCATAACTTTTTAAATAAAAAATTATTAAAATCACTATAATTGAATCTAGAGATAGAAATTTTAATTTTGTGACAAGAATATGTTTTTAATATACTCACTTGTTATAAGATGTGATGTACCTATAATACCTGGTTCATCACATTTGCGCATATCAATATTTACATCTAAAACAGACAATTTTTGGAACTGATCAGAGACTGCTACTACTAATTCTTTTCCTAACATATCAACAATGATACCTCCAAGAACAACATGGTTTACATCAACTACACTAATTATATTTAGTATTGTTCTTCCGAGATAAGGAGCAATATAATCAATAATTTCGTTAACATTGGATTTACTTTTAACTCTGTTTTCAAAATCACTATATTTAGATAATAATGCATGGAGATTTATTAATGATTCTAAAGAGCCAGGTAAACCCTCAGAAGACTTAAAATTATCATCGTAAACAAGGTAGCCGATTTCCCCGGCTACGAAATGCTTACCAAAGCGCAATTTTCCATCAAGGATAATTCCGCTCCCAAGACCAGTACCTAATGATATATAAACTAAGTCTTCTTTTTTTAGATTTCTGGTGATAAATTCTCCTATAGCTGCTGCATTAACATCGTTACATACGTAAACTGATATATTTAATGCTTCCTTGATTTTTTCGGTTATATTCTGTAATGGATATGTATTATATACTCCAACAAGCGGTCCCAATCTTATCTCATCATTATCCAAGTCCACTGCACCGGGAAGACCAATACCTATCCCATGAATTTTGTTCCTTGGTATTCCGGACTCATTAATTAGAGCCTCAGCATTCTCTATAAGGATATGTGTTACCACATTTTCAAAATCGTTTTGAACATGTATTGTTTTTTTCAGAATAACTTCGCTGTTAACATTAACTATTCCCATTTTGAGATAATCACCTTCGTACTCTACACCAATGGAATAAGTGAAGTTAGGATTAAATTTTAGCAGTTGAGGTTTTCTGCCAAGAGCTGACTGACCCTCTCCGGCATTAATTATGAAACCTTTATCACATAAATAGTTTGTTATCTTAAGAACAGTAGGGGCACTTATACCTGTAAGCTGTGTTATTTCAGAACGAGAAATTTCGCCTACGCTTGCTATTAGATCAAATACTGTTTTTCGATTCATATCTCTTAAATTAGAAGCTATATAAGGTTTCATAATTTACTCACTATATATTATTTATTTTAATGAACGATATATTAAAAGACATTTATTAATTAATTTAATTATATAACCGTATTATGGTAATGTCAACCTTCTAATTATTTATTTTAAATTCTATGCACCCCTCCAAAACGGTCTATATGCAAGGAATTGGTCGATATCCATAGTACTAGAAATTTAAGAAGAATATGGATACAATGATGCAGGAAAGACCTATTATGTTAACCTATTAATCCTGTTATTGACAAACTAACAACTGTTAGATAAAATATACCTAACAATTGTTAGTTTGATTAGAGGATTAGTGTAATCATTCGTAAGGGTAGTTATAAACAACTGTATGAGGGGAGTAATAAATAGAAATGAACAGTAATGAACAGGGAACTAAGGAAAAGATTCTGACCGCAGCCCTTGAAATGTTTTCGGTGAACGGGTTTACCTCCGTCTCCATCAGGGATATCGGTAAAGCAGTTGGTATAAAGGAGAGCTCCATATATTATCACTTCAGAAACAAGGAGGATATTCTGCAAACAATTCTGGATGAAGCTGATAAAATGGCGCAGATAAAGAAGGATAACTTTAATGAAGCATTGCAAACTGTTTCAACAATAAAATGTGAGGAATTCGTACAGGTGGGCATTGAGTATGTTAACGGGTATCTGTTGAAGGAAAGAATTCTAAAATTGCTGCGAATGCTTATGATTGAAAAGCAAAGGAACGAGAAGGCAGCTGCAATTTATCAAAAGCTTCTTATCACAACTCCTGTTGAGCACCACAAAAATGTTTTTAGCTATATGATGGATATAGGATGCATCAAAAAGGACCATCCTGATTTGATGGCTGCAGAATACCAATCAATCATTCTATATGTTTTTCATAATTATTTTTCGGGCCCTGAGGCGACAGCTGAGGAGGTAAAAGCAGCAGCTCTCAATGAACTCACAATATTATTGAATCGTTTTTTCGCAAGATATTTTTAAAGGAGGGGTAAAGTAATGAAAATTTACAGAACGCAAAAAGCAAAGCAAAGAATTTTGTCGACCTATGACCGCTTACTTGAGGAGTGGGGTGTCGAGCTGACACAGACAGATATTCCTACACGGTATGGAAGTACCAATGTTAATATTTGGGGTGACGTTGACGCACCTCCCGTCCTCCTATTTCACGGCGTTGGTGATGACTCTGCGCTAATGTGGATTTATAATGATGCCGCCCTTGCGCCTCACTTCAGGCTTTATGCAGTTGATACTCTGGGAGGGCCCGGAAAAAGTGTACCTGATAGTGGTTATAATAAAGAGTTTGACGATGGGTTATGGATAGATGATGTACTTGACGGCCTGGGGCTGAAGAAGGTTAATATTGCAAGTGTTTCACATGGAGGATACATGGCTCAGTACTATACTCTTGTGAGGCCGGAACGTGTGGAAAAGGTGGTTTGTATGGCATCAAGCGTACCCTCCGGGGCTGCAGGAAGCCCCATGAAAAATATGATTAGGGTATTTTTCCCCGAGTTCCTATTTCCAACAAAAAACAATATTAAGAAGCTTTTGGTCAAGCTTTCCGGAAAAAATAGTGCTGCCTTTACTGAGAACTCATTGATTTATGAGCATTTTATATACTTATTACGTGGTTATAACAATATGGCTATGGGTTACCATAAAGTTAAAGTCTTTACAGATGAGCAAATAGAATGCATACGAGGTAAAACTCTATTTTTGGTGGGGGAGAAAGATCCCTTTGCTGTACTTGGAGGGAAAGCGGAGCTGCTAAAATACAAAATGAATACCCGTTTCTTTGACGATGTAGGACATGGCATTAACCACGAAATACCAGATGAAATTAACGCTATAATTATAGATTATTTTTTAACGAGTGAACCTGCATAGATCACAAAAAGGAGAGAAGAAAATAATTCACCCTTTAATATATTAATACTAACTCCGATATTATTAATTAGAGTACTAAATTTGTATAAAAATATAATTTGGAGTTTAATATGGATTTAACAAGCTGTTACTCCGACTTAAAGGCTTCCCTTGAAGCATTAAGTAAGGAAAATATCACTGATTTATCCTACCTGCATGATAGAATAATGGTGAAATTGCAGATATTCATGTATACCAACAAGCTTGATATGGATGATCATAGCAAGCTGCTAATTACATTGTCGTCCGAAATAGAAAATTTGGAAACAAGTAATTCAATAGCTAAGTCAAAGGGATTAACATCGCTGACCATTTCTGGTATGGCTTTAATGTTTACTTTGGTGGCACTTATTGAAATCGGAATAAATGCAATGTTAATATATACAATATTCTGCGGAGTTTTGGTGTTCTTATTATGTATGTTGGAGATTACATCAACGGCACAGCAAAGTGATACGAGGAAGAAAATAATATATAAAATGTGCTTGGAAATACTTGACAAGGAAATTGAAAAACTGGATACTGTATATTTGGTATAAAATGCTATTGTTCATTTGAACTTAATTTGAAATGAGGGATAGTAAGAATTATTTCCTGTGAAGTTTCACTTTTAAAGCATGGAGTGGACTATTTGATTACTAAAAATAATAGGCATTTCAATATGTATCCCTCACATGTGGGATTAAGAAAATATATTCTATATTACAATATCGTATTTCCATCAAGTGATACGTTCATGGCAAACTATACGCTCATGCCTAATGCTTGCGGAACATTGTCGCTTGCTTTCGATGGAGCCAATGTAATTGCCGAACTATGGGGAGCGTCACTGACACCTGTTTTATTAGGAATGGAACCAAATAGTTACCAAGTCCTTCTGCTAATTCAGCTTTCACCCTATGGTTTGTATCAAATCACAAATAAAAGCCAAGCAGAGTTTGCAGACAAACGCCTAACGCTTGAATACATTGATAATGAGCTTTTCAATGCGCTACATCAAGCATTTGAAGTGTCAGAAACAGTAATAGATTTGGTAAATGCTTGCGATAAAATTTTATATAGGCGTATGGAAAAGCACGTTGTTTCGAAAGCTTTACTGTTAGCGACTACAGTGATTTCTGAAAATCATGGGGATATTCAAGTGAAAGAAGTCGCCCGACAATCCGGTTATAGCGAGCGACAGCTAAACCGTTTGTTTCTTACGCAAATCGGAATGAATATTAAAAACTATACACGTTTAACTCGCTTTAATTATGTATTAAAACATATTCAAACAACGCCATGCTTTCTAGCAACATTATCACAACAAGCTGGATATTTCGACCAAGCTCATTTTGATAAAGATTTTAAATCCATAAGTGGTGTTACCCCTCAAAAATATTTGAAAACTATGTCTGATTTTTACTATGACGGAATGGAGATATTCAATACAATTTCCTCAGAGGAGGAATGAAAAATGAAATATAAAGGTTGTCTTTTAGCGGTTAAGGATATATCCGCATCTAAACATTTTTATGCAAAGGTGCTTCATCAAAACGTCATAATGGATATTGGTGGACATGTAACCTTTGAGGGCTTTTCTCTACAACAAGGCTATACTGAACTCGTTGGATTAGCAGTCGATAGTGTGAAAGAACAGTCACATAACTTTCAAGTTTATTTTGAAGTAGAAGATTTAGACAGAGTGTATTCCGAAATGAAAAGCATATCCGACTTACAATGGGTGCATGGAATAAAGGAATACCCGTGGGGGCAGCGTGACATTCGAGTATATGACCCGGACAAGCATATTGTAGAGCTTGCAGAGGATATGAATACCGTTATAAAACGCTTTTTAAGTCAGGGTATGTCAGCTGATGAAGTTGCTAAGCGTACTATGTTTCCCCTTGAAGTTGTGAAGCAGTATGCGTAGTGCTTTGATAAAGGACACATGGCAGCTTTGGAAAGTCAAAGCTGCCATATTGCCCTGAAACTATAAGACATTATAACTAACGGGTTTTGAGTCTTGTTTACGGCAATAAAACCCTAAAAATCAGGGGGGATGCCTATGTATTGGGAGCCATGGACAGGTTGTTACAAAATAAGTGATGGCTGCACAAATTGTTATTTTTATGGGTCACATGCGAAACGGTATGGTCAAAATACAATACAAAAAACAGATAAATTTGATTGGCCTGTAAGGAAAAATTCAAAAGGCGAATACAACATTAAGGGGAACAAAATCCTAGCGACTTGCTTTGCGACGGACTTTTTCCTTCCCGAAGCTGACGAATGGCGTAAAGAAGTTTGGGAGATCATCAAGGAAAGAACCGACATAGAATTTCTGATTTTAACAAAGCGAATTGACCGTTTCCTTGAATCGCTTCCATCAGATTGGGGCACAGGATATGACAATGTAAATATCGGATGTACTGTTGAAAATCAAAAATTAGCCGATGAGAGACTTCCGTTGTTTTTGTCCTATCCGGTAAAGCGACGTTTTATCGCTTGCGCTCCGCTTTTAGAAGAAATTAATTTGACACCGTATCTTTATGGAGTAGACCATGTTACCGTCGGTGGTGAAACAGGGCGAGACGCGCGTGAATGTGATTACGATTGGGTGCTTGGTATCCGCGAACAATGCGTAAAAGCAAATATAACATTTTGGTTCAAAAATACAGGCACATTTTTAAAACGTGACGGTGTAGTAAAAAAAATAAATCCATTCAAGCAAACCAGTATGGCGAAAGAGTTTTGTATAGACATTTCAGATGGGAAAAGGTTGTTTTGATAGAACTCTACATATTACATCAACGGCACAGCAAAGTGATAAATGCTATTGTTCATTTGAAACTGAATTAGAGATAAAGAAATGAGGTTATTCAATGCTTGTATATTAGACAAAAAAAGCGGCAGATATATATAGCTTGAAGAAGGAGGGTTCTGTGGAGTAGATATTAATTATACTTCTGAAGCACATACAAAAGATATTAAGAATTGGCTCAAATAGGAGCATGCTGGCAACCTTGATTCAAGTCATTTAGCTTGATTTTAAAAGAACATATAATATTTAATGTGATGTAAAATAGAAGCTGAAGTATATACATATACTTCGGCTTTTTTGTAACTAATCATATATCTAATCTAATACCATATCTATAATATACTTATTTTGTACAAGCCTCCAACTTAAGTTTGATAATAGTTTGATATAAAATTAACAATAATATATACTTAAAGACAGTTGCTTAACATAACATGTGATTGGGCAACATTATGTTTATAATATAGCTAATCTATAGCAAATGGAGGAGAAATATATGAGAGGTTATGCTTTTATTGAGCCAGGAAAAATTGAGTATGTAGAGAAGCCTATTCCAACATGCGGGGATACCGATGCAATTGTTAAGCCAACAGTTATTGCTGCCTGCTCGTCTGATGTACATTCAGTAAATATGGGAATATGTCCTCCGAACACTATTTTAGGGCATGAAGGAATTGGTGTAATTACAGAGATCGGTAGCAAGGTAACTGACTTTAAACCGGGAGATAAGGTTATTATTCCGGCTGTTACACCTGATTGGAAAACAAGGGAAGTCCAGTATGGCATGTCACAACACAGCGGCGGTATGCTAAAGGGTATTAATCTGTCCAGCTATGCCGACGGCCTGTTTGCAGAATATACATTGATTCGTCACGCTGATATGAATCTGGCTAAAATACCTGAGGGCATGGATTTAAAGTCTGCCTGTCTGATTGGTGATATGGTTACAACAGGATTTCATGGAGCTGAACTGGCTGATATCACATTCGGAGATACAGTGGTTGTAATAGGAATTGGTCCTGTGGGCTTAATGTCAGTTGCAGGAGCAAAACTCAAGGGTGCTGGAAGAATATTAGCCGTAGGAACTCGTCCTAAGTGTATTGAAGTTGCTAAAGAATATGGTGCAACTGATATAATCAGCTATAAAAAAGGCGATATAGTTGAACAGGTGATGGCTTTGACAAATGGAATGGGAGCTGATTGCGTAATCATTGCCGGTGGAGGAACCGAGGTACTGAATCAGGCTGTTATGATGACCAGACCTGGTGGAAACATATCCAATGTTAACATGTATGAAACTCTTGAAAACCTACCCATATCCTGCCCGGGATGGGGCTTCGGTATGGCACATAAAACAATAAAAGGTGGCTTGTGCCCCGGAGGTCGTGTAAGAATGGAAGCTCTGTCAAATATGGTTATGGCCGGACGTGTTGATCCATCCAGAATGGTTACACATGAGTTCAGAGGAATCGACGGTATAGCTGAAGCTTATAAATTAATGGAGGCAAAGCCTGCTGATCTTATAAAACCGATTATATGGCTAGATTAATTCAGGAGTTTTTATGGCCGGATTAATCAGGAGCTTAATATAAGGCCTTAACTGCTCAGAACACTCAAAAAACCGTCTCGGTTAATTACCGGGACGGTTTTTTATGGACGATATTTCTAGTGCAATTTAATTTCACCTGTTTGATTCCTTTAATTCAACTCAGTATACAATCTATCAACCTATTCATTTTCCAGCCCTCTTTTCCATTTCAAACTTAGCTGATTAGCAAGCGGTAAATCCTTTCTTTAGTGGTACAAGTTCTCTCTGGATATATTGTAGTATATAAGATTTTTATAAGAATACCTTCCTTGAGCCTGTCATCAAACAATGATATAATCATGAAGAAAAAGAATAATAAATCAAATTTATGGAGAAACGGACATGGACCACGCAGTACTTATAGGAATAGCCGGAGGGACAGGCTCAGGTAAGACTACTCTTGCAAAGAGATTGAAGAATACTTTCGGTGATGATGTAGTACTCCTTTGCCAGGATTTTTACTATAATTCTTTTGATAGCCTAACCTTTGAAGAGAGAAAAAAGCTTAATTTTGACCACCCTGATGCTTTTGACAATAATCTTTTGATTGAACAGCTAAAGATACTTAAAAATTTCAAACCAATTGAACGCCCAACCTACTCCTTTGTGGAATATACGAGACTGGACGAAACCGTAAAAGAGGAGCCAAAACCCGTCATAATACTAGAGGGGATTCTGATTTTTGAAAACCCGGAGTTGGCTGAATTGATGGATATTAAGGTGTTTGTTGATACAGATGCCGACATAAGGCTGACCAGAAGGCTTCTGAGGGATATTCATGAAAGAGGCAGAAATCTTGATTCTGTTATTAATCAGTACTTAAATACAGTTAAACCAATGCATGAAGCGTTTATTGAACCAAGCAAGAAACATGCCGATGTGATTATTCCAGAGGGTGGAATGAACAATGTTGCGTTTTCAATGCTTGTGGATAGAATAAAAAGCATTATTCGAAATTGGGGATGAGCGGCTAATGTTTCAAATAAGGACATGAAAAAAGACACGCTTATAAAAGAGCCTTCAGGCTCTTTTTACGTTTGTGCGTCCAGCGAAGCTGGAGCACACTTGCCAGTGTAAGTCTGGCACGGGTAATTACCAAGAAGCCCGTTAGCTAATCCCGGTGCATATCAGTAATGGTATGTGCTGAGCGGGAGGATAAAGTACC
>JAEYWA010000170.1 GCA_023431385.1 Bacillota bacterium
TTTCATTGCTTCCTTTTTAACATGCGGCAAATCAGCCATCGCCTACAGCTCGGCTTCTTTGGAAGGGACCTTTGGCTAAAAACGTGCCATGAGGCACGTTTTCTAGACGCCAAAACTTCATCCGCACTGAATTATTTGACAAATCTTTCGAAAAAAGCGTTCAGTATTTCTCCCAACTTTTTTGGAGTGTCAATATTTACTTCATGCCCAGCATTATTAATAATTGAAATTTCTACATTTGGGATATGTTCTTTGAGCTGTAGTGAAGCCGGTTTATTTGCTTTATCTCTCCCTCCGCATATAACAAGTACAGGACAGCTTATTAAATGCAAGTCCTTTTGAAAATTCAAATCCATCATTGATTTTGTTAGGTTAATAAAATCTTTTTTTTCACATCCCATTTTCTTAAATGTGCTATTAGGAACTATGTGAAAAATCACATTCTGAAACTTCAATAACCCTTTAGGCATGATATACTGCGTTCCGATTAGCACCATAGAATTTACTTTTTGCGGATTTTCAATTCCGTACTGCAAGGCAAGAATACCACCCAATGACAAACCACATACGTTGAGCGGTTCAGTAACGCTCATGCAATATTCAGAGAACGCTTTATACAGATTAGAATAGGTTACTTCTTTACCACAGAGTAAATCCAACAAATTGGGACAGAGGATATCCGATTTATTTTCCATAGTTTCAATAGTATTATTCCAGCTTGATGATGTCTGTCCTAAACCATGAAGCAAAATATATTTCACGTTTTTCACTCCTATTCAAATTTCTGTTATATATAATAAAATAGGTAAACTTAGTATCTATCGTAATATGGCATAAAAGTACTAAAACCTTTCCAAATTGACGCTATACTGGTATAATTCTACTGTACCATAATTCGATTGATTGGAGAACAGTGTTTTGAAGTATATCTCGAGACGTATATCTTTTATTATTGTTTTTTGTTACATAATTGCTGCTTCATTTCCTATTCAGAGCTACGGAGCCTCTAATAGTTCTATAACAGATAATCGTACTTTACAGGAACAAAAAAGTAGCTCAACTGGCATGTCAAACTCTGAAGAGAATGATGATAAAAACACAACAGTATCAACAGACAGAGATGATGATGGAACTGATGGTAAAGCTGCTGCCAAAATAACAGATGTAACTGAAACAGCTAATGGAACTACGGATGATACCGCTGATGAGACAGCTAATGAAACTACGGAAGATACCGCTGATGAAACAGCTAATGAAACTGCCACTGAGCCCTCTAATAAAACCAATAACTCTACAGAGGCTAAAACCAAATCAAGCACTACCACATCAGACACAAAAGAAACTAAAGATGAGGATGCAGAAAAAAACGAAGAGGAATTATGGTACAGAAAGCAGAACCCTATGGATAAAGAGCATCAAAAGCTTCTTTGGGAGTATTGCATAAAAAGGGATTTGAGCTACATTGATATGCTTGCTCTTATATATACAGAGAGTAATTTTAACGAGAAGTGCACTACCGGTAAGCATCACGGATATTTCCAAATAAGCACAGGTAATTGTGCTAACCTGGCAAAAACTCTAAATACTAAGAATAAGCCTCTTGATGGTGCTATTAATATTAACTGGGGAACGTCAATATATAGTGGCATACTTGCAGATAAACGCGTTAAGGACCTTGAAGGCAAAAAGAGAAGGGATGTGGCCTTATCCATCTACCAAAGGGGAACCGGCGGATATGATAAATACGGTATTAACAAAAACTTTCTTAAGGTGTATTACAAAAAGTGGGATAAGATTAATGAATGGTTTAAAGCCAAGTAATATATTGTATTTGAGAATAAGTGGTAATATTATTTTACCAGAATTCTTAGTCTATACGCATTCATAGTAGTCTCACCCAGTTTATCCATCAAGCGGTAATTTGCAACAGCACCTACCGCAGCACCGATTACAGGAACCAACTGAAGCATTTTTGCCAGATCAATATAGTCTCTGTATTCCTGCTGGAAGGTTCTCCAGTCAAAGGAATTAATGTCCTCGGGAAGGGCAGCAGAATAGTTTTTCCAATCCAAAACCTGCATGTATATATCCCGGGTTCTTTGCTGACTTGAAAATGCCAGCTGGAAAATATATAAGACAAATAACCGTTCCTTATAATTCTTAACATCGAAACCGTATATAGCAGCTGCATCAAATAAGAACTTTAACTTAATACTAAGAAGTATAGGGAAGTCAGCCATTCCAAGAAATATCCCGCCTGAGCCTGTCCATGCACCGCTTACGGCAGCAGTTTTTTTGTAGGAACTGATTTTATCACGTATACGTTGTTCGCGAAATTCCAAAGGGGTACAAATTGTTGGTGTTTCGGAGGTTATTTCAGAGCCGAATAAAACTGCCTTTACCATACCCTTTATGGTATCAGTAATGACCTGATGAGCTTTTTCAGGGACAAGCCCGTTTAGTTTATTCTGTATTTCCTTGCTGAGACGCCCTGCAATTGATGGCGGTTTAAGCATAGTTTGCTGCCATACATTTAATTCACATAATGCAAATTCTTCATATTTATTCATATTACACCTCATGTTATATAAATAATTTGACTTTAACATTTTTATTAACATATTAATACCCTTGCACATTATACGCCGGATATTTTAATTTGTTCGTTACCTTTAATACATCCGAAACGATTCTAAACCACAAGTTAATCTTCGACTGCCATATTTGGACGGTGTAGAATAATATAATCAATGGAAGGAAAACTATTAATAAATAATATAGAAGTGAGAAAAGTAATATGACAACTGAAAGGAATGTAACAACCGATATAAGAATATTTACTGAAATAGAGACACATCTCCTTGAAGATAAACAGCCTTCTGATTACTTGAATAATATGTCACAGACACTGCAGTTTAAAAAGTATCCCCTTGTATTGATAAATAACCTGAAAAAAGCAGAGCAATCACCGAAGCATCATCCTGAAGGAAATGTCTGGAACCATACAATGCTCGTAGTAGATGAAGCCGCCAAGGTTAAGGAGATAAGTGAAGATTCGAAAGTCTTTATGTGGGCGGCTTTGCTGCATGATATTGGAAAACCGGATACAACAAAAATCAGAAACGGAAGAATAACCTCCTATGATCATGATAAGGTGGGAGCAGACCTTACACGGAAATTTCTGTCTGAATATGTTAAAGATAATGTGTTTATAGAAAAGGTTGCTGAACTGGTCAGATGGCATATGCAAATTCTTTTTGTTATCAACAATTTACCTTTTGCAGATATCAGTACAATGAAAAAGAGGACAGACATAAATGAAGTAGCTCTGTTGGGCTTTTGTGACAGAATGGGTAGATTAGGAGTGAATCAGGAAGAAGAGGAGAATAATATAAAGAAATTCTTAAATAAGGTTAATAAATATAGATAGTAAATGCATATGTACAGTTTGGACTAAAAAGGCTGTTATAATCAATTATTATTTTGTTTTCAAAGGGGCGTTCTGTGGTAAATAAAGAGTAGTTCACAACAATATATATACTTTTATTATAAAAAGAATGGTTTCGGCGGACATAGCCAAACGGTTCAGAAATGGAGAAAATTATGATTAATTTTGAGTATTACAATCCTGCCAGAATTATTTTCGGAAAGGATACAGAGTCACAGACTGGTAAACAGATTTCCAGGTATGGCAAAAGAGTATTACTTCATTATGGCGGAGGTTCAATCAAAGCTAATGGTGTCTATGACAAGGTTGTTAAATCTCTTAAGGAAGAGGGGTTGTTCTTTGTTGAACTATCAGGAGTTGTGCCTAACCCTAGATTAAGTCTTGTTAAGGAAGGTATTAAGCTTTGTAAGGAAAACGATATAGATTTTATCCTGGCAGTTGGAGGAGGCAGTGTTATAGACTCTGCTAAAGGAATTGCTGTTGGTGTTAATTACAACGGAGATGTTTGGGATTTATATATGGATAATTCCAAGCTTGACCAGCTGACTGACGTTCTTCCGGTTGGAGTTGTATTAACGATACCGGCTGCAGGTTCTGAGTCATCAACAGCGTCAGTTATTACAAATGAGGAGGGATGGCTCAAACGTTCTATCGGAACAGAATTAATTATTCCCAGATTTGCTGTTCTAAACCCTGAGACCAGCTATACTTTACCTGCATACCAGACTGCATGCGGGGCTAGTGATATTCTGGCCCATTTGATGGAGCGATATTTTACTCAAGTGCCCAATGTAGATTTTACTGACAGACTTATAGAAGCTAATATCAGGACGATACTGAATAATGCTCCTTTGGCTTTAAAAAATCCCCATGACTACAATACAAGAGCTGAAATAATGTGGGCGGGGGCGGTTGCTCATAACAATCTTTTGAACACAGGAAGGATAGGTGACTGGGGCAGTCACGACATAGAACATGAAATAAGCGGAGCATATGATATAGCTCATGGTGCGGGCTTGTCAATAATCTTCCCGGCCTGGATGAAATATGTGAACAAGATGAATAAGGATAAATTTGTACAATTTGCCATGAGGGTATTTGATGTAGATTTCAGCTTTGATGACAAAGACCAGATTATCTTTGAAATGATAGAAAGACTTGAAGCTTGGTACTTAAGAATGGGTCTGCCTATAAGGCTGTCCCATGTCAATATCGGTGATGAAAGATTACGCGAAATGGCAGACAAATGTATGGTTGGGAGAACACATGTGGGTAGTTTCCAGGAGCTTAAAGCCGATGATGTTTATGAAATATATAAATTAGCTTTATAAAGATAAATTTTTTGTATTACTATTAGAATTATTGATTAACCTCTATAGTAATATTTGATTGGCAAGTGGATATAGGAATAGCTTAAAAGCCTGCATTGATAGTTGTTTAATGCGGGCTTTTCCTTATGTCGACATTATATACCATTTGTTCCAAAAATATAGGAAAATCTTACTTTTGTAATATTGTATCCTAATGGTTTTGTGATAAAATTAATTTGACATCAAATACAAAGCAGCAGGTAGGGTTTTATGATATTTACTATTGCATTGTGGGTACTGGCTGTTTTTTTAATTTATTCAGGTTTTGTGAACAAAACCAACAGATGGGTTGCATACTGTTTATTGATAGCTTCTATTGGTACACTTAAGGAATATTTAAATGAAAAGCTAGTTCCTGTACTTATTAAGCAATACCCTGGTATAAGCTCTGAGCTTTATGTTACTATAGACAGTTGTCTTATAGCAGTACTTTATCTTCTTTTACCCTTATGCTTTATTACAATGTCAATGTATTTTGCCGGCTATGACAACTCTGATAAAAAGGTTATTCTTTTAGTTCAATTCTGCACAGTTATCTTAATATCAATTCTATTAATAATATACTATCCGATATATTTTAAGCATTATCAATTGAATAGAAGGGATTTCTGGTATGTGATGTCGGCATATAATATCAGTTATAGTATTGCTGGCTTTATCATAATATATCGAGACATAAAAGACGAGTCGGACGAAAAAATACGGCGAAATAAGCGGATAATAACAAATGTATTTGTAGTACCGTACTTCTTCTGGCTATTTACAATATTCGTAATACATACCCTTGACTTAAACTGGCTTAAAAAAGTGTGGAAGTATAACGAGTTTGTTGTATTAGCAGTTTTAATATTTTATGCGTATATGGCATATAAGGAAGGATTTATGGGCTTGAAGGTATCACTGGTCAAGTACGACTGGAATTATAAAATGGAATCTGTCAACTCAAATATGCAGTACATAAACCATTTGATAAAAAATCAGGCGACAAAGATTAACTGGTCGGTGGAAAGCCTCAGAAAAAAGCTGGGGGACGAGCAGATGGAGGAGCTTGACATTATTGAACGATCTACCAGACAATTAGTTAATTTTACTGAAAAAACAAATAAATGTCTCGCTCCTAAAATGGCCGGAAATGATTTATGCAGCGCATCCAACATGATAAATGAAGCTCTTGAAGCCTTCAAGCCGCTCCTGAGAAGAGAAATCAAACTATATGTCAATCTAAAGGAGGAGGTGCATATAAAATGTGATGGTCAGGCGGTGGTTGAAGTAATTTATAACCTTATCAAGAATTCCTCAGAGGCAGTTACCGGATATGGTAAAATTGAGGTTTTGGCCTATAAAAAAAACGATAGCTATTGTATTGAAATATGCGATGACGGAGTAGGAATAAGCAAGGAAAACATTGAACAGCTCTTTTTGCCATTTTATACAACAAAAAAAAACAATATTAATTTCGGAATTGGTTTATCTTACTGTAAAGCTGTTATGGAGGCTCATGACGGGTCAATACAGGTCTTTAGCCAAAAAGGTTTAACAAGGTTTATTCTTTGTTTTCCACTAAAAAGGATAAGAAGAAAAGAGGTTGGTTAATAATGAACAGCTTGATAAAGGTGTTAATTGTAGAAGATGACACAGATTTTGCTTATCTTATTAAGCAAGAGTTGACAAAAGAACCGGATTTCCAATGTGTCGGAATTGCTTCAGATACAAAAGCTGCTTTTGAACTGGCTTATCGGCATATGCCACATATTGTGCTGATGGACCTGAATCTCTCCAATTCTGAAATGGACGGTTTGAGCATTACTAAAGATATAAGGCTTGAGACAGGGGCGAAGATTATAGTACTCACATCTCAGGAATCGGAAAAAGTCCTTGAATATGCAGTTAAAAAGGCCTTTGCTTCTGATTATTTGTATAAAAGCCAGTTCTCCATTCTATGCGGAACTGTCAGAAGTGTTGCCAGTGGAATTACTCCACATCAACTTTTACTAAGAAGGTTGATCCTGGACGAATTGTCAGTTGCTGAAAGAAGTGTCCTTGATATGATCATTGGAAAGAACATAGAAATAAAGTCAGCCAACAAGACTATTTCGAATCAAAAAACCAGTATTTTGAAAAAACTTGGGCTGAAAAATACAACCGAGTTGATTAAACTGTTGGGCTAACAATACAGTCTATTATAACAATGTAGCTTTTGGAGTATAATATTATTAATAATTACCATGGAGGCTTTTAATGAAAGGATATTTTTTAATGCCTCACCCTCCTCTGATAATTCCAGCGGTTGGGAAAGGGCAGGAAATGCAGATTCAAAGAACTATAGACAGTTGTAATGCTATTGGGAAAGAAATCCATAGTGCCGACATAGATACAATTATAATAATAACACCTCATGGAACTGTATTTAGTGATGCTGTAGCACTCATAGAGGTAGAGAAGCTTTCTGGTGACTTTGGTAATTTTGGGGCTAAAAAAGTTACTTTTGATCTCAGAATCAATTTACAGCTGACTCATGAAATAATTAAGGAGGCCGAAAAGACCGGAATAGCAGCTGTTGCATTAAACAGGGAGAATGCCAGGACTTATGAAGTGCCATTAACTCTTGACCACGGGGCAGCTGTTCCTTTGTACTTTATTAAGAAACTGGATGACTATAAAATTGTTCATATAACCTATGGAATGCTTTCGCCCATTGAACTTTACACATTTGGGATGGCTGTAGAAAAGGCATGTGTAAAGTCTGACATCCAGGCAGCTGTTATTGCCTCAGGTGACCTGTCTCACCGGCTTACTAAGGACGGACCATATCCGTACAGCCCGCAAGGAGCCAAATTTGATGCCCGCCTTATGGAACTTCTCGAGCAGGGTGATTTAACAGGATTGTTTGCTCTGGATAAAACTATGGTAAGTGAAGCGGGAGAATGCGGCCTGCGATCACTATATATATTGGCGGGCACCCTTGACGGAAAGACTGCAAAAGCCGAAATATTGAGCTATGAGGGTCCATTTGGCGTAGGGTACGGTGTTGCTCGTTTCAATGTATCTGAAGGACAATCCATATACGATAACATAAAAAATCTGAGCAAAGTAAACCATGTCAATAGATTAAATGAAGGGCCTTCTTATACAAGGCTGGCCAGAAGAAATCTGGAGAAATACTTTAAGACCGGAAAAGCATTGACAGTAAAAGATATTGAAGATAAAGAATTACTTAACGATAGAAAAGGAGTATTTGTATCGTTAAAACTGTCCGGTGAGTTAAGGGGGTGCATTGGAACCATTGAGGCCGTAACGGATTCTGTTGGTGAAGAAATTATTAATAACTCACTTTCGGCAGCTTTCAATGATCCAAGATTTTCACCGTTAAGAGAGGATGAACTATACCAGCTGGATATCTCTGTAGATTTGCTATATCCGGCAGAAAAATGCAGCTTTGAGGATTTGGATCCCCAAAATTATGGAGTAATTGTTACAAGCGGACGAAAAAGGGGGCTGTTACTCCCCATGCTTGAGGGTATAGACTCAAGTGAGGAACAAGTCTCCATAGCGCTGCAGAAGGCAGGAATAAGAAAGAATGAGTCCTATGAAATAGAGCGGTTTAAAGTCGAGAGATTTAGAGAGGTGAAGTGATGAGAACGGCGAAGCAACATTCAGTGCCTGCATCGAAGAAAGAAGCTATGTTTTTTCACCCTGAAAACGGAAAGATAAGATGTGTACTTTGTCCGCATTACTGCCTTATTGAAAAGGGACACGTGGGCTTCTGCGGTGTTAGACAGAGCAGTGAGTCTGAGGGTAAACTAAAACTGTTTACATTAAATTACGGTGAAATCACATCCGTGTCCCTTGATCCAATAATTAAGAAACCCTTATACCATTTCCACCCGGAGAAAAATATACTTTCTATCGGGACCTTCGGCTGCAACTTCAAGTGCAGCTTCTGTCAGAACTACTCTATTTCTCAGTACAGACCTGAAAGTGAATATGTTTCTGCAGAGGAAATGGCCAGAACAAGTCTCAGGAATGAAAACAGCATAGGTCTGGCTTTCACTTACAACGAGCCATCTATATGGTATGAATATGTTTATGACGTTTCAAGAGAAATTAAGAAAAGAAACAGTGAACACAAGATAGTTTTGGTAACAAACGGTTATATAACAGAGGAACCTCTTAAATTGCTTCTGCCCTTTATTGATGCAATGAATGTAGATTTAAAGGGAGATGAGGAATTTTACAAAAGCATATGCCTTGGGAAAATGGACCCGGTAATGGATACAATTAGAATTGCCGACAAAGAGGGCTGCCATGTTGAAGTGACAACCCTCCTTATTCCAGGTGAAAACGACAGTCATGAAACATTGGACAGACTAGGTGATTTTCTTTCTTCTGTGAACAAGGATATTGTTCTTCATGTATCACGTTATTTCCCAAGATACAAAATGAACAGACCTATAACAAATATTGAAGATATGAAAAAAGCATACCAACAGTTGAAGAAAAAACTCAACAATGTATATGTGGGTAATATCAGTGACGAGGATAGGGCTTATATAATGGGAAAAGGCTTTTACCCAATTAGTTAAGGGGTAAAAGCCTTTTGAGTACACTCTGCTTTTAGTTTACCTGGTTCTTACTCTATGCTTAATACAGAAGTTATGCTCATTTGAAGCAAGATAGATAATCCCTTCAATAAATCCTATAAAGGCAGGAATCCCAGTCCAGCAAAACAATAGATATAAAACTCCCATTCCTACTTTACCCATGTAAAACTTGTGAATACCGAGCCCCCCAAGGAAAATACCCAATAAACCCGCAGCAATTTTACTCTTAATAGGCCATGCAGGACTTATACCTTCATTTACCATTTGCTGAAAATGAAGATTCTGATGCATACCTGCATTTGGATACACAGGCTGCTGAAACGGCTGCTGACGGTTTTGCTGCTGTTGAAAAGGAGGCTGCTGACCTCCAGGCCTATTAAAGTTCTGCTGGGCATCAGCCTTCGCTGCGAAAACTTCCCCACAGTACTTGCATTCTCTTGATTCCAGTGAGTTTGGTGCACCACATTGTGGACAAATATTATCTGACATTCTAAAACCCCCAACATTAACATTTATTAAATATTGATACAAGACTTAAATCTTTTTACCACATTCGGGACAAAAATTCACCTGACCTGTAATAGTCGCTCCACAGGAACAGGTTTTTGTTCCCAACGAACCTCCGCATTCGGTGCAAAATTTTGAATTCGCAGGAACAGTATTTCCACAGGTTGAACACTTCTTTTTAGGAACGTCGAGACTACTGCCGCACTCACAACAGAACTTTGATTTCCCAGAGTTCTGAGAATTACATGAAGGACATAGTACTGAAGCATTTTCTATTACTGCTCGGGAATTGACTATAGTTGACATTTCATTAACGAGAGGTATCCCGATGCCTGCCCCAACATTACCTGTAACAAATGCACCAGCAATTCCCGAGTCGTTTGAAGCAGCACTGTCGTATACATCAAAAGAACGCTTTGTAACATAGCGGTTATCCCCCATAATTTCAAACTCAGCACGGCTTTTGAGTATATCATTTATTTCTTCAAAATCCTCATCAGGAAAATTAATGGACTTTATAAAAAAGTTCACTGCAGTAAGACCGTATTTATTAAACTCCGCTGAGATTTTATCCTTTGCATGGTGTGAGATTGAATCAAGCCGGGCTGTAATCTCTAATGCAGAAATCTTCTCGTTTATAATTATGTTGGCAATAATTGTCTTGAATTTTTGTATTAGAATTCCTTTAAAGTAATCCATTATAACATCAAATTTCACAATTTCAGCAGGTCCGACTACTCCAATAAGTTCAGTAAAGAATTTAATGGAATCATTTATCTTCAGACCCATTTGACCAAAGGCTCTAACTCTTAGCTTTGTGTAGTACTTAGGATCTATTATTTGAATTGGATCGGAGGTTCCCCAATAAATATCCAGCTTTGTTGCAATATTCAAAAAGTAAATTTCGGCTGAAAGGGGAGTTTTCCCGCCAAAAGGAAATTTTACTATGGATTTGAGAATAGGTAGGTTTTTGGCGTCCAAAGTATATGTTCCTGAATTAAATACATCACATATAGTACCGCCTTTTACAAAAACTGCGGCCTGCCCTTCTCCAACAATTAGCTGCGTCCCATACACAAGATCCTCTGAAGGATACTTATAAACGATCCAATCTCTACTTCTAAGGCCATCGAATTTCACTCTGTCAATAATAGCCATAATATGCACCTCAAACCTTATTTTGCTAAAAATTATATCACAACGGATAGCCTAAAACAATTACATTACTATTAATTAAAGGCATTATTGTTAATATCAAACTCATTTTTATTAAAGGTGAGTAGATTTTCATTTCGCATATTACTGAGTTCTCTTGATAAGGCACTTCGATTGACACAAAGAAAATCTGCAAGTTCATCTCTGGAAAAGGGTATCCGGAACTTGTTTTTTCCATGTTTTTTCATCTGCATGGTCAAATAGGTTATAAGCTTTTCCCGGGTTGACCTTTGCGAAAGAATATCCATTCGGTTGTTCAGCAGTATATTTTTCTGTGCTATCAATTGAAGCATATTTTTAATTAGTGTTGTGTGGAAACTACACACTGAGCTGCAGGTAGTGACTATCCTGTTTATCTGAATGAATAAAACTTTGCAGCCTGTGGTAGTCAGAACTGTAACAGGTATTTTACCAACATTGGCACAGGCGAAAGCCTCCCCGAACATATCACCCTCCGAAAGCTCAGACATAATGGTTCTGTTGCCCATAATATCCTCCTTTACAATCTGGGCAGAACCTGAAAGAATTATACCCACCGAAGTTACTTTACTTTCGGCTAAAAAAATTATTTCATTTTTATTATATTCCTGTATTTTGGCACCCAGACAGCCTAAAAGACTTTCAAATTGGCTTTCATCTATACCCTCAAAAATATTAACTGTTTTTAACAGGTTGTAATAATTTTTCATAAAATTTCTCCTTGTTGCAAATGCAACCGATTTAATGTCATCAGTCTAGTACAATAAGCTCATAAAGTCAATCAAAAAAGCTATAGTTGAAAAATTTTACTAAATAATTAATATAAGGAGGCTATTTTTATGTCAGAAATGTTTTGTTTTCAGTGTGAACAAACCGCAGGGGGAAAGGGTTGTACTGGAGGAGCAGGTGTATGTGGTAAGAAGGCTGATACCTCAAATTATCAGGATGAGCTTACAGGTGCGTTAGTAGGGCTTGCAAAAGCTGCAGAGAAAGGGCAACCCACTGAGCAGACACATAAGGTTGTTATTGAAGGTCTCTTTACTACAATAACAAACGTAAGCTTCGATAATGCTTCAATTAAAAGGCAGATTGCAAATATCCAAAAAGAAAAGCTTCAATTGAGTTCATCATTCACAGAGAATTATGATATGAACAGACTTTGGAATGACAACGAAGATATTCGTTCATTAAAGTCACTGATTCTATTCGGAATACGCGGTATGGCAGCTTATGCATATCATGCATTGGTGCTGGGTTACAGCAACGATGAAGTTAATAATTTCTTCTATAAAGCACTCAGAGCAATAGGTGAGGACTTAAAGGCCGATGCACTACTGCCGATAGTATTGGAAACAGGTAAGGTGAATCTCGCATGTATGGCTATGCTGGATCAGGCAAACACTGAAACCTATGGAACTCCGGTTCCCACCAAAGTACCGTTGACAATTGAAAAAGGGCCATTTATCGTAATTTCAGGTCATGATCTTTATGATTTATATCTACTGCTTGAACAGACAAAGGATAAGGGCATAAATATATATACTCATGGTGAAATGCTTCCTGCTCATGCATATCCAAAGCTAAAGGCATATCCTCATCTGAAAGGTAATTTCGGAACAGCATGGCAGAATCAGCAGAAGGAATTTGACAATATTCCAGGGAGCGTGTTATTTACAACGAACTGCCTGATGCCGACAAAACCAAGCTATCATGACAGAGTATTTACAACAGAAGTTGTTGCCTACCCTGAAATGGTTCATATTGATGATAACAAGGATTTCTCACCTGTTATAAATAAAGCGCTTGAATTAGGTGGATATTCAGAAGACAGAAGGATGACAGGTATTAACGGTGGAGATACTGTAACTACAGGTTTTGCTAGAGGTACAGTGCTTTCGGTAGCAGATAAGGTAATAGATGCAGTAAAGGCTGGAGCTATAAAACATTTCTTCCTGGTTGGAGGATGTGATGGAGCAAAAGTAGGTAGAAATTACTATACCGAATTTGTACAGAAGACGCCAAAGGATACTGTCATTTTAACACTTGCCTGTGGTAAGTTCCGTTTTAATGATCTTGATATTGGAGAAATAGGTGGTCTCCCCAGAATAATGGATATGGGACAGTGCAATGATGCTTACAGCGCAATTCAGGTTGCATCTGCTCTTGCGGGAGCATTTGAATGCGATATAAATGAATTGCCCTTGTCACTAGTACTTTCATGGTATGAACAAAAGGCAGTATGCATTCTCTTAACCCTGCTCTCTCTCGGTATTAAGAACATTTACCTTGGACCTACTCTACCGGCATTTATTTCTCCAAATGTTCTTAACATACTGGTGGAAAACTACAATATTAGTCCTGTATCAACCCCGGATGCAGATTTAAAAAAAATTCTTGGTTAACAAAAAAAAGCACCTCAGGGTGCTTTTTTCTTGCAATTTTCTGCGTTTTTTGCATATAATTAATTCATAGTTTTATTTATTTATATTTGCATATTAAATTATTATAAAGGGTTAAGGGACATATTCTATGAAAAAGTTTATAGCTGAGTTTAAAGAATTCATATCCAGGGGAAATGTTATCGACCTGGCTGTTGGTATTATCATTGGTTCTGCTTTTACGGCTATTGTTAATTCACTTGTAAACCAGGTGGTTATGCCGGGTATAGGTTTTTTGATAGGCAGAATTAACTTCTCCGATTTCAAATGGACACTTGCAGAAGCAGCTGGAGACAAGCCTGAAGTTGCAATATATTATGGAGCATTTATTCAGCAGGTTATTAATTTTATTATTATCGCGTTTGTCGTTTTCTGTATGGTCAAAATGATTAATATTTTGAGAAGAAAAAAGAAGGAAGAGGAGAAGCCAGAAACCCCAGCAGCTTCGCCTGAACTTCAGATTCTTTCTGAAATAAGGGATTTGCTAAAAGAAGGCAAGGATTTTTAATTAATAAAAAACTTTACTCAATATCAATCTGCCATGCAGAGTCCTTCAAAGTAATCCTGGGGAAACGAGTTAGATTTGGACAGATCAGCTGTATTGAACCATCCTTTTTGTCCATTTGCCGTTTCAACTGCACACCATTCTATATTATCGGTGTCAGTTAGGATTACTTTTTCTCCGATATGCAATGTCAGTACGGGGGTTGATTCGTCAGGTGATTTCCGAAGTTCCAGCTGTTTATTAATTGTGACTATGGTATTCATTTTTCTATATTTCTCTGGTATATGGAGCAGTTTATGTGAGGAGGATAACTTATATTCATCAGTATAGAACCAGGTTTGGAGAATCAAGCCTCTTGTTTTTGTACTGAATTTTCCTGTACCATTTATTTTTATCGAGTATTCCGAGCCTTGTACTTTACCCATGAATACAACTCTGCTGCCATCATAATAATAGAAGGAAGTCATGTTATCATTACTGGGCCCCGATTCGGTAATAGCAATCTCTTTATAATTATCTTTATTGTCAATATCGGTTATGTACATAATGCCATCAAGATTATCTCCGGAGCCTGAGACAGTTATGTTATTAATTGTAAGTTCATATTGGTTCTCTCCCTTGCGACAGTCAAGCTTAATTATATCTTTAATCCCATCTCCGTTAAGGTCGATAGAACATTGTGTTTTGGAAACCTTAATAAAGTTTTTACTCAGTCTGGCTGAATAGGAATAGAGAAATTGTATATTTTTCTTCTCAATATTACTTAATTGAGATTCTTTAAACTTGGGATTTTTCTTATACCAGGGCTTTCCTGCAAAATAAACTGCATAATTCTCGTTTTTAAAAATGTAACCATGTCTTGCATATATCTCGTTTCTAGCTGTATCTATTTCGCTTTGGCTTAAGCTAAACAGGTCTGCTTCAATAACAATATTCTTACTGCTGTTAGGCAAAATATAGTTTTCAAGTTCATCAAAATTAATCTTACTTGTTGCAAAAACATTAATCCTAGTTATAGCTATAAATATGAGTGTTAAAACTAGAATCGAACAGAAAGATACTCCAGGTTTTTTTTTCAAAATATCACCCTCCAAAATATTATTCTCTCAACTTTTATATAAAGTCAAATCTTATTATACCAATATTTGGTACAGAGTTGAAGGGAGGGTGTTCAATTTTTATACGATTTTTATGTGGATTATATGGAAAAGCAAAAAAATAGCTAAAACAAAAAGGCAAGTCGGAGATACTCCGACCTGCACTTACGCCAAATCTATTTACTATACCCTAGTTGTCTATATTAATAATTCAAGCATCAAGTTGATGATTTCAGGCTAAAGCCCATTAACCTATAAACTGCTGTGTCCAGTACAATCTTCCGTTGGAGTTCTTTGCAATACCTACACCGATTTCAGTAAAGGATGCTTTAAGAATGTTTGCTCTATGTCCCGACGAATTCATCCAGCCGTTCATGACCTGCTCGGGAGTTGTCTGTCCCATTGCTATATTTTCTCCGGCAGTTCTGTAGCTTATTCCAAACTTCTTCATCATATCAAAAGGTGAACCGTAGGTCGGTGAATTATGGTCAAAGTAGTTGTTTTTAGCCATATCCTGAGATTTAAGTGTTGCGACCTTGCTTAGTTCTGTGTTCATCTTTAATGCGTTAAGACCTGCTTTTGCTCTTTCCGCATTAACCAGCTCAACTACTTTCTTTTGAAATGCACTGTAATCCCCTGATGTTGTGCTAGTTGACGGCTTTGAAGTAGTATTTGAAGCCGGCTTGTTTGTAGAAGGCTTGGTTGTTGTTGGATTACTTGTGACAGGCTTTGAAGTCGATCCACTATTTGAGGTTAATTTATCTGTAATTTTATTTGGTAGGTTACAGGAATTGAATTTATTAGTATCCATCAATTTTTCTATTAAAGAATTGATGTTTGCCTGCTGATTATTTGAGATTCCTGCTAAATTCGTATTTGAACAATTTTCTGAGTTCTTTACAACTGAAGTACTTACGTTTGATGCCTTAGGTTCAGCTGTTTTTTGGCTTACCGTCTGGAGAACTTTCTCTATTTGAGTACTATCATTTGAAGCTTTATTAGTACCTTGTGAGGTATTCTGTGAAGTACTTTGCTTATCATCAGCCTTATTCGTTTGCTTTGTTGATTCTGGTGATACAGCTAAAACGGAAGTTTGCTTATTGCCGGTATTAGAAGTACTGGCTTCTGTCGGTTTATTTACCCCTATAACTCTGTTTTTTAATTCAAATGCGTTGCTGTTAAACGCAAAAATTGATACAATTATTGCAATTGCTGCAATAGATGATATTACTGTTGTTTTTTTATTTTTCATTGTTACCTCCATTAGTTTAAATTTTACGTGCTTTCTTCATGTCCATAATCAGCGTTTTTGACGTTGCTTCTGTTCAATGCTTCAATTCAGCGTAATAATTTATTTGCTACCGGGGTATGGACATTATGTTAACACTTAGTATATGGATAAACAACCCCCCAATTTATACCAAGCAGCCTGAGAGTGGGGTTACAGGAATTCTAATAAACGGGTGAGAACCCTTGCTGTGATAGGGATTAGCCTTTATATAGGTTGACATAAAATTACATCGAAATAAAATTTGACTTATAGCTTTTTTAATTTAAACCAGAAATTTTTGAAAGAAATTAAAATAGTAATATTTTTGATATACACGTTTATCCTTTGTAAAATAGGGAATAAATGTAAAGAATATGGACGAAGGATGGTAAATCTTGTGCTTGAATGGATTAGCGAACAAAATCACATTTTTATGGCCCTGCTGGCTACTCTTATGACCTGGGCGTTAACAGCTCTCGGTGCTGCAATGGTGTTCTTTTTTAAAGAAATTAACAAGCGGGTTTTAAACACAATGTTGGGATTTGCAGCAGGGGTTATGATTGCCGCCAGCTTCTGGTCACTCTTGGCACCGGCAATTGAAATGGCTGAGGATGCTTCAATACCTGCCTGGCTGGTTGCGGCAATCGGATTTGTTGGTGGAGCAGCATTTTTATATCTTGCAGACAGGATTATTCCTCATATGCATCTCAACTCCAAGGATGGGGAAAGTGAAGGTATTTCTACTCATCTTAAAAGAAGTATTTTGCTCGTATTCTCCATAACTCTTCATAACTTTCCGGAAGGACTTGCAGTGGGAGTTGCCTTTGGAGCTATTGCGAACGGAATAGGTGACGGGTCGCTGATGTCAGCGGTGGCAATCGCTATAGGTATCGGTCTGCAGAATTTTCCCGAGGGAGCTGCAGTATCTATTCCGCTGAGACGTGAAGGACTATCTCGCCGGAAAAGCTTTTTTTATGGTCAGGCTTCGGGAATTGTTGAGCCCATTGCCGGTGTTCTGGGAGCTGCGCTTGTAATGTTTATAAAACCGATACTACCCTATGCACTGGCATTTGCTGCCGGCGCGATGATATATGTTGTGGTTGAGGAACTCATTCCGGAGGCGCAAAGCGGCTCCCATGAAAGTACACATCTGGCCACGGCAGGCTGTATAATAGGGTTTACCATAATGATGATACTTGATGTGGCCCTAGGATAACAAACGAGAGTGTTGTAAAGCAGCATGGATTAATATATGTTCGAGAGTACATCTGATATAGGTTTTCTTCATATATATTCAATCTTAGGGGCTTCAACACTCTCTTTTTTTAGCTAATAGCCTGAATATTTGCACGTTTTTCCACTGACGGAGGGATGCCATAATATTTTTTGTATAGCTTGCTGAAATAGTATGCATCCTCATAACCGACATTTCTGGCAACCGTCTTGATGGGCATATTGCCTTTGCTAAGCAGTTCGTTGGCTTTAGTCAGGCGAATGCGGATAAGATGATTGATGGGAGATTCACCGGTTTCCTCCTTGAATATCTTTGAAATATAAACAGGGCTGAGATACATGTTGTGGGCAAGCCTGTATAAGGATATCTGCTTCATATAGTTTTGACTGAGATACTGTAATATCTCATTTACAATATGTGTCTTTTCAGAGGTTGTAATATTAAGTCTGGATTTTTCAGACTTGTCCTTGTTGGCATTCATTCCTCTATATAACAGAGCGGTCAGCTTAAGGATACTGGCTTTAATCATAAGATCACAGAAAGGCTCGTTTTTTTCCTGCTCTGCCAGAGTCTCATTTATACATTTTAAAATATCTGGGAAGTACAGAGGCATGGTATAAATATGCTCTGAATCCGGCTCCATAAAAAAATTCGGAGGCAGATTTTTTATCTGGAAGTTATCAAGGCCAAAATTGAATTCTTCAACATGAACACCTTCGGGAATAACCTTAAGATGCTTTACTCCCGGTCTCATAATTAATATATTACCTTTGCTGACTTCATACTTTACATCGTCTATGAAATATGTAAAATTACCTGACAAAACAACCTTGATTTCAGTGAAATCATGTGAGTGATAATTTAAATTACACTTACAGCTGACTATGCTATTAAATGCATACAGTAGGGTTGGATTAAAACACTCAGCT
>JAEYWA010000173.1 GCA_023431385.1 Bacillota bacterium
GTAATGTAATGGTAAGATTAATGCAAAATAAAAAAGCCGCAGATTTACTCTACGACTTTACCTTCTAAAGAAAAACAGTAAAATACGTATGGAGAGTAAACATAAAATCAAAACCAATAAATTGGCAACACAAAAAAACTGTCTAACTAAACAGTTTTGCCAAAATATTAAATTATGATTTTACCCTACTTCTCCATGCTCGCTTATGCTTTATGATTACGCCGCACTAAGCATGCCGGACGACATTCCACCTTTCTTAATCAAACCATTACATATATATTATTATATCATTATTAGTAATTAATGTAAATACCAGGCTAATTGTCTTTAATTTGTGATAATTTCACCCTTAAGATTATCGTATGAGTATTTCACCCTATCATAAATAATGATAATCGTTCTTCCGCTTCTGCTATACCGGATTGCCCACCCCAATTTCGCTCCTTAAATACTACTTTAAATTTTTGAGGAGATAGTAAATACTATAATATTATATATAATCAGTTACAAAATCAGTAAAAAGTATACCGTCTAAATGATCAATTTCATGACAGTAACATTTCGCCAAATCTCCTGTCCCTGACAATATACACTTCTTACCATATTCATTTAGTGCTTGAACAGTTACCCTTGCTGGTCTTATTAATTTCCCATACCTTTTGGGAATGCTTAGGCATCCTTCTATAACTTCCTGTGATCCTTCGCTACTGATTATTGTGGGATTGACTAGCTTTATAAGACCTTGGCCCATATCAATTACAACCAATCGTTTTAGAATACCTATTTGAGGTGCGGCTAATCCTCCGCCATTTTCAGTATTATACATTGTATCCGCCATATCATCTAGTACTTGTCTTATTCTTTCATCTATTACCTCAACAACTTTGCTCTTTTTTCTTAATATTTCATCATCAAAGAGTCTAATTTGTCTTATTGCCAATTAAACAACACCTCTACTTATTTGCGCTCTGGATTTCCTTACACTTTCCTCGAAAAGGAAAATCTCTTCTATAGAGCAGTTAAATATTTTGCTAATATCATAAGCTAACCATATAGACGGCTCATATTTTTCGGTTTCAATCGCATTGATTGCTTGTCGTGAAACTCCAACAAATTGGCCTAATTGTTCCTGGGTAAATCCAAAAGATTCCCTTAACTCTTTTAACCTGTTTTTCAAAAATCACACCTCCTGTAAGGTTTACCTTACATTGCGACTATAGCTCTATTTATTCCGATTGTCAAGTCAAACTTACATTTGATAGTGGCACCCCCGACTCAAGTACCGTCGAAGGATTTACTCCATAAACCTTCTGTAATCAGCCGGGGACGCGTAACCATATTTCCTACTTAGCTGTTTTATTGATAAAATCAACTTCATACTGTTGTTCACCGTATCTTCTTTCGTTGTCAATAATAGTACCCTCTGTGAGTGTGATACGCAGAACGATTGAGTTCGGATTGTCTTCGTCGCCAACTTCATCGAACCAGTCGAAGTTTTTTTTAAATTTCTCTCTGATTTCCGCATTCTTCTTGTCCTTGACCCAACCGAGATTTTCAGCTGTACCCTGGAAAGCGTACCAATCAAACCCACCGACAGAAACCTCGTTGTTCTTCTCAATTTGCAGCATTTTATTTTTCTTTGCATCAGTAGAAACATAAAATATGCCGTCTTCATAATAAGCGCAAACCATACGGACAGCAGGGCGGGGATTACCGGAGGCGTTTTGGGATAGTGATATTGTGGCAAGGGCAATAACTACTTCTTTACCATTTCCGCAACGTTCCTCCATAAGTTTTATTGCGTTTTCGTATTTGCTCATTTTAACTCTCCTTAATAATATATTTATTTATGCTTTAGCAATAGTTAAACCACTTGAAGCGCAACACAATATTTACAATTTCAGTTTTAGCCACAAAGCGGGACGGACGCCGCCGCTATTATCGCCTGTTGAAGGGTGAATCGTGTTGCTGTTGTAGCGGAAGGTGCCGTTTCCCTGAATGCCTATATTGCCGTCGCCGTGGATATATACGGCTCTTCTATTGTCACGCCCGGGCGACCGAAGCCACCACCACCATACATACCCATCCAATGTCGATCTTCGCTTGTTGTTGTTTTTGTCCTTCTTTTGAAACCAGTATCGTTGTTTGGCACTGCGGTTTTCAAGGTTTATACTGCTGTCACCGAAATATTTACACACTACTTCTTCAATGCTTAGAAGAAATATGTAATCCCGAGTATCTTCTCCGCCTTTTGAACCGTACCACTGATTGTCAAGGTTTTTGTTCAATACCGGAATGATTCTAGACTGTTCTTCCGCGGTGAATTTGCTATAAAACTCACCGTTAAGATATTTTCTTAGCGAGCAGTCAGCCCATGTCACACCACCTGCGCAATTATTATAGGGGTGTTGTTCGATTATATATTCAGTTATAATCAAGGCCGCGTTATTTTGAATGTCAAGGACGCGCCAGTTGTAGTCACCGAATGGTATTATTGATCCAATTTTATTTTCCATTTTCCTTCTCCTTTATTGGGAACAGCAAATCAAGCTGTAAATAACTCATTTCAGAATTATGCTTTAGAATATGATTATAAAAATTAAGAGTTTCTTCAAAGCCTTGTCCAGTGAGTGTTTCAGCTGATTCCCATCGTGGGGAACCCCAGTCATTATCGTATTTATCACTTGCATCAACCCATTCCTTAAGTCTTCGCCAATCCTGGAAATCCCACGCCCTTAATACATGAGCAGCATATAACCCGCCGCTGAACTCCCGTCTTACTAACGGTGCAGGTATCTCCATATTATCTGGAACAGACACCCATACTTCATAACCCTGTGAATTTCCTCCAATTTCTGTCGTACCTTGAGAGCAGTCAAAACCAAAACTACGTGCATCGGGCTTTATTTTTAACAATCCGCTCTCCTTTGTAAATTTACTTACCATGTCCAATGCTTTGCCTTCACAGTCTTCTCCTGAAGCATAGGAGGTAGCCACAGTCATTGGTGGCAAATATACAATTCGAACATCCTTGTCTTCCAGTTTCATAAATTCTTCATTCGCTTTATTTAATTCCTCCACTGATAAATTTCTCCTCGTTTCTTGGATTTGATTATCAAAAAAAGAAATTGAGCTTATAACAGAGAACACAGCTTTGTAGCTGAGGAGTTTTAAATCAACATCGGCCTTTTCATTAATTTCCTCTACAAAGCGCGTCAATATGGATTTAACAGTAGACAGCGCAGTAATTTCGTCGTCTATTTCACTTATGTTTTGCATAAAAATCTTCACTGCTTCGGCCGCGTCATAATTGTTTAGTATGCTTATGATTTGTTTCACTGGAACACGCAGCTTACGCAGGACTATAATTTTCTGCAAACGGTTCATAGCGTTTTCGTCATAAACCCGGTAAGCATAATTGTCTTTACGCAGACTTTGAATTAATCCCGCCTGTTCATAATAACGCAGCATTCTCGTAGAAATTCCGTAATTCTTTGATACCTGACTGATTGTTTGAAGTTCCACAATAACCTCCATGAGCCACCATTGCGGCCACAAAAAGTAATAAAATAAATATCCTTTATCGCAACGTGGCGAATAAAGGAGGTATTTGGCCATGTGCGCTGTCAAAGAATTTGCCTAGAAAATTCTTTGAATATTTCGCACGGCCATAAATTCATAGGTTAGTTTGATAGACGAGTATTAGCGAAGTCTTTCAAGCTAACCTCATTTCTTTTCCTTATTTTGATTATAAAGTACGACACGGTGTCAGAGTCAAAAGGTTTTTATAAATATGATTTGGCAAGGTATGAGAACATGATTTTCATCCCTCTGGGCACACCCTAAGAAAAGCCAGAGGAAGGAAGACTCCGACCTCTGGCTTTTCTTTACTGTTCCTCTTACCTAGCCATCCGTTAGCTCTGGGTTTTCTAGCAGGTTAATGGTTTTCACTCCAGCGTAACTGCCCATGTTGAACCCGGATCAAATGCATTATCTGATGTATCATATATTTCAGAAGCTTGGGTTACAGTAGTCATAACAGATATATTGTCAACGTCAGCCATAACAGATATATTGTCAACGTCAGCCATAACAGATGTATTGTCAGCGTCAGCCATAACAGATGTATTGTCAGCGTCAGCCATAACAGATGTATTGTCAGCGTCAGCCACGACTGTAAGAATTACAGTCTCAGGTTTCAACAGGAGCTGAAATACTAGTTATTGTGAAACCAGTTACGCTGAATGTATGTACCGTAAGAGTAGATTCCTCAATATCTTCTGAGAAAGTAATTGCTTAATACCAGTAGTATTCTGAGGTAGTAAAGTCTTAGTTATAGACTTGAGGATTAGCTATATCTCCACCAGCTATAACCTTAGCAATATCATCAGCTGATACATCATTATCATGATTCCACTTAGCAAATTCAAGTCCTGTCATATTAATAAGATATATACTGAATTGAGCTTTCAACTTAGTACCCGATTCTGATTCTGAAGTTGGAGCAGCAACAGTAGTGATACCAATCTCCTCTTGATATGTTAAATCCTTGTCGAGAATCAAAACCACTCCTGTTTTTCCATCAGAATTTTCAGTATTTGATTCACAATTTATAACCGTAATAGAACTCGGAGTTGTTACGTTAGTTAATTGAATATCACTCCAACTAACAGATCCCATCTTCTTGTTGAATATAACCTTAATCTTATTCTTAGATATTAATTGAGCTTCTTCAATATATACATTTTCAGAATCGATACTTTCAACAGTGTGAGACACAGTTTTATTATACAATCCTTTTCCTGTAAGGTCCGTCACGTTTGGAGAAGATATCATTACATAAGGTTTAATTGTTGAATCCTTTTTATCCTCAAGCTCCTTGACGTAAATTTGAACTGTCCTATCATTAATCTTGGTAATTGTATCCTCTTTACCTAATTCCTTATAATTATTGCCACCATCAATTGATACCCTATAGTAATCCTTATAAATCATATGAATTTCTGTCATAGGTTCAGAGTATACAATGAAAATTTTACCCTTTTCAGCTACTGCAAAACAATGTTGATCATGCTCTGAATCAACAATTACCTCTGGATGTTTATTATCACCAATCGTGAAATTGTATGTATATTCAGATATGTTTGCGTTCTTATAAACATCCTGGTATTTTTTGATTATTAACTGATATTTAGTATTATCTTCTAATTTATTATTGAATTGTAATTCAACTGATTTCAGAGAATCATCAATTACAGCTTCGAAAGGTACTTCTTTGTTGTTTGAAAGATTCTTTACTACATAGTTATCGGAATTAGTTGCAACTTCTTCATCAAGTTCTTCATTAAATTGTATCTTTATACTTTCATCCTTGTTTGCTATACAACTTATAACTTTAGGAGCAGTAATATCAATTGCAACATTACATGAAAGAGACATGTCTGGTACTTTAATACCGAATTTATCAATTATCTCTTCACCTGAAGTTTCGCTGTTTACCAAGAAAAGAGGAATACCTACTCCGATTGGTAATGCATTGTTGAATGTAAATGTAATTTCATCTACATAGTCAGTCGCTGTAGCTTCTGCCATATTAACAGCGCTTATTGCTGTATGATATAACTTGATGTTTTTACCCTTAACCGGCTTCGAAAAATTAAGAACAACTCTTTTTGCCTTAGCTGACTTAACGGTTACAACTGATACTGAAGTGTCTTTAATGTAATTAAATGTATGTTGATCATTCAATACTTTGTGTCCTGCGTAATCTTTTATTGCGTTTTCGACGTTAAGACCTGCATAATTTACTGTAACAGTGACAGGTCCTTCGATAAGGTTAGTTCCAAGATTTAAGTTAATAACATCTAGGTCTAATTCAGCAGTTTCAACAACGTAGCTATATCTTCCGCACTTTACATCAAAATTTGAAATGCTTAATGTTTTTGTATTGTTACCTTCATAAACCGGTTCTGAGAAAGTAATTTGTATATTCCTCTCACCAGTAGCCTTAACTTCTTTAACTACAGGTTCTATAACATCCCGCATATCTACTGCTACTTCTTTAGTTTCACCTAATTTCTTTCCATTAGTAGCCATAATTTCCTTGCTTAATGTAACTCTTGTTTTAGATAAATTTGTGAAACAATCTTGAACTGTATTATCAAGAGTTATAGTAACAGTCTTCATGTCATCACCTAATTTGCAGCTGGTATTAGTAAGAGTCTTTTGAATATAACCCCTTTCTTTAACTAAGTAATTTGCTTTGTTTTGAGCTGAATCTTTATCCAATGGAAGATTAAACCCTATTTCCACTTGTTTATTGTTTAAAGCTTGAATTGATACAACTATTAATTCCTCTGCATCGCTACCACCTGAACCACTGCCACCTGAACCACTGCCACTTGAACCACTGCCAATTGATATTTCTTTTGAATCGCCGGTCTTGTCTTGGCTAGTTTCAGTTAATAAACCAAGTTTTTCAACCTTTGCCTTTAAGTCAGCATATCACCAACGATATCACCGATAACTGGTCTTCCACTAGCATTTTCAGCAGTAAGAGTATCATACATCATGCCAACTGCATCATCTCTTGTTAAGTATCCAGTTAAAGTAGCATCAACCTTGCTTCCTTTAGTTGCTGCAAGCTGAGCAACTGATTTCTTGTAATTATCAACAGAATAACCCATTTGCTTGAGTATGAAGGTAGAAAATCTAGCTGCTGTAACAGTATCCTTAGCTCCTACAAAAAATTGTCCGTCCTTTGTTGAACCGCTCAAAATACCATTTGCTGCTGAATAGGCAACTACATTCTTAGCATAATCTGAAATACTTGCAGCATCACCAAATTTAGCTAATGATTCAGCTGTTTCATCAGCTGTTAATTTATCAGCAGTGTCGAAGTAACCAAATAACTTTGCTAAAAGTATTAGTGAATCCTGTGTAGTCAATTGATTATCCAGTCCTTTTGTAGGATCATCTTCTGCAACACCTGCATAGAGACCAAGATCTTTCAATGTAACAGCTTTGTCAGTATTTGCTAGCGTAGGTGCAAAAGCTGCGAATACAGCAGTCATAGAAGTAAGCACTAATGCTACTGCTACTACAATTGCAGTTAACTTTCTGAGATTTCTCATTTTCTTAAATCCTCCTTGTTTGTTTGTTGATTACTTGATAAATAGAGCTGGTTACGCCTTCAATTAATACAATCTAACCGGCAAAACCATATTTGATATAACTGAGAAGTATTTAGTCTGACAAAATCCACCTATCTTAGTTCAAAATTATATCATTGGCAATTCTTGGAGTCAACAAACTATTATATGGTTCAACGCTTCCTCATCGCCTTCCAGTACATCCGAACTCAGGTTTACCTGTAGCATACTACAAAGGTAATAATTCACCAAAGGGGGGTCAGAATCATAGGGGTATAGCCTCATATTGATGATTTATGGAGTTACTCGGTTCATATCTCTTGGGAACAAACATGCATTTCTCACATTACTATGCCCAAGGATCTTCATTGTGAGTCTCTCTAGCCCAGCTCCCAATCCGTCGTGTGGGGGAATACCACTTTTGTGAACCAGAAAATATGATTCGAATTCTTCAGGGTTCATGCCCCGTTTAACCATTTTTCAACCTGCTCATTGTAGTCATGAATTCGCTGTCCGCCTGTAGTCACCTCAAGACCGTTATACAGCAAGTCAAAACTAAGGGTATAGTCAGGGGCATTCTTGTCCTCCATCGCATAAAAAGGTCGCTTGGAAGAAGGATAGTGGGTTACAAAGATGAAGTCGCTGTAGAACTTCTTCTTAGCATACTCACAAAGCAATTGCTCTTCCTCAGGTTCAAAGTCATGGTAATCTGTTATCTTCCTCCTAAACTCGTTAGCAACGATATTCTTTGCATCCATAAATTTAACAGCAGGAATAGACTCAATCTGAGGAACTTTTACATTTAATAACCCAAGCTCGTTACAGTATTCTGTATCTAATAGTTTGAACATATACTTTAACATCCCGGTCTCCATTTGCATAATTTCTTCGAAGTAATTAATAAAGCTCATTTCAAAGTCCATACTAACATATTCATTTAAATGTCTGGATGTATCGTGCTGCACGGTATACCGGAGCAACCTCAAATACTCTCTCATACACTCCCACCATCGTTTATTTATAGAACTGTGGGCTCTGTGCCAAATATACCTGTTTACCAAAGTAATCAAGTTTGAATATGTTAGCTCCCCCTTCTGCACCTGCGAATACAATCTTAGGGGGTTCTGATTTCGGTGAAATTTTGCTTCAGAAGATACTCTCTAAATCCCCTGACTATACCTTCCTGAACCTTAAATATGGCTCTTTCACGTGGATTTCTGAGTGATATCGGACGATACGTTAAATTTGTATCTAGTGGGATATCAAGTTTCTTCTTGTTGATTACAACAGGAAGGCACTCCGCTGGTTTTGATAGTAGTCTAATGTTGATAATATGGATTTCAATTTATTAGAAAGTCGCCTATTATAGGAGTAAGATGTCAGTATGCAGGTTTAGAGTGGCATCTATGTTAAAGAAATTAATGTTCATACTATATTTTTGTAAATGTATTTACCCTTAAGGTAGTTTCGTAAATCGTCTAAAAAATTCTGAGTATCTTTGCATCCAGGTGCATTAGTAAGGATAATTATTGCAGAATTCAATTCTTTAAATATCATAACATTGGAGTAGAAAGTACCCTCACTACCATAATGATAAAAGATTGTTCCATTATCAGATTCATTATACCATCCCATTGCATATTTCGGAATACCACTAAGTAGGTATTTGCATGTCTGAGAAGTTATATACCCATCCCTTCCGTTAAGCCCTTCAAGATAAACGTTAACATACTTAGCCATATCCTTAACTGATATATTTATGTTTCCTGCCGGAGATGATATTGTGTCAATAAAACGAGTATAGTTCTCTGGTGATACTGGTATCCTTTTACCAAACCAACCCACTTCATGTCCCCAAGGCTGTTCACTATCAGTAGCATTAGGATTACCAAAACTAATTGAAATACCTATGTCATTAGCAGTTTCCATTGCTAAATCTTCCCACGATTTCCTGGCTACCTTTTCCAACATTATTCCCGCTATACTATACCCAGAATTAGCATAATTTATATCAATACCTTTTATTGGTGGAAGAGTAAGTACATATTTACAGAATTCCATTCTTCTTTCTTGCTCATTTCCAGTGAAATTAGGTATATTTGTATGAATAACCTTCTTAGAAGCCTTATCGACTTTTCCGATAAACGTATTCAAGGGTTGTAATGATGTCTTGTGGGAAAGCAAATCTTTCAAAGTTATAGAATAATATGCTTGGTTCGAATTTTTTTTCCATTCAGGAAATAAATCAAAGAGTTTTGTATCCCATCTTATAAGTCCTTTCTCAACTAATTTTGAAGCAATTAAAGAGGTATAAGATTTGCCACAGGAACCAATTTGAAATTTATCCTCAATAGTAACTTTCTTATCAGAACCTTCAAAAATATACCCTGATGAATTTATTTCAATAGTTTTACCATCTTTTATGATGCAATATGTGACACCTGGAATTCTGTAATACCTTTGTAGACCTTCAACACCAATTTTTTTAACAGCATTAAATTGTAAAGGCTTTTTGTCCTGAATACAATATTGATTCAATAAGAATATTACTCCAAGAGAAACTAACAATAACAGACAAATAATATAAATCAGTTTTTTCTTCATAACTATCCTTTACAAAATAATATAAAAAGTATTTTGCCAACATGTTATATTATGGAATTTAATAAGTCAAGTAAGGATTAAGATAAACAACTTATTTATTTGCTAAGTGTCAATAAAGCAATTCCATTATACTGAATTAGCAGATATTATTAATACATTTGCTAAAGAAGGAAAGACTAAATAGTATATGCTATACTTAAATCGAAAGGATTAAACAATGACTAAGCGCAAATATACCAACAAACTAATTAAAGAAAAATCCCCTTACCTTCTCCAGCACGCCCACAATCCGGTCGACTGGTATCCATGGGGGCCTGAGGCCTTCTCTAGGGCGGTTGGCGAGGACAAACCCATATTTCTTTCCATAGGCTATTCGACTTGCCACTGGTGCCATGTCGGCATATAACAGCAATTTTAATCCTCAATATTTTTGAATTTATTACTCGTTGATGGAATTGAAACTATAATGAATGCCACTGTTATAACTGTAAGTACCGAAAACATGATAGTCATAGGTAACCCGCCTTTTTGAGTATAATACCCATTTGCGGTTAGTAATGAATAGAAGAGCATACCCATAGATAGATAATATATTTTTGATGCCCAACTCTTATTTTTTAGTAAACCGTAACCACCTATAATCAAAGTTATTGCTGTAGTAAACTCATTTACTAAGTGAAATGAAATATCGATAGGCTTATTGTTTAACTCCTCAATCTGACCTGTGAGGAAAAGCAACCCCCAAAGGCCAATAATACTAAATCCAACAAAAACGGAATAGACAGAGCGAATTTTGTTTAACATACATATATTCCCCCTCTTCATTATTTATAAAAGAATGACTGATTACCGAACAAATTGCGACAACAAGAAGAATTCCTAATGTCATATGCCCAGGTAGTGTTTTTCAAATAATTTACCTCCAAAATGGATTGCAAAGCCACAACCAACAGTTAGCAATACTACAACCAATGTAATAATAGAAAAAATCAATGGTAAGTTCTTCATAACCTCACCCACAAAAACTTTATAATGAAATTATATGCTAAAGTAGATAGACTGTTAAGAGGAAAATGAATTAATGGATAATATATTTAATACTTTAGGAAAAGATACAAAAGATATGCTTGACCAGCTATTTCATCAAGTGTAATATCATTATTAATATTCAGTTCGATATAATCAATAGATTGCTGTATCCTATGAAAGTAATCATTTTTGTTATCATATGAATGGCTTTAATTCAACTTATTGGCTGTGAAGTCTACTGTTGAGCAAACAGTATCCTTTATTACTTCTTGGCTATACTAAGCATATCTTAAACATAGAAAGGAGTTGATGCCCATGACAACTAACTCGAAATTACCCAATAGATTAGCTAATGAAAAAACGCTATATTTATTACAACATGCTTATAATCCAGTTAACTAGTTTCTATGGTGTGAAGAGGCATTTCAGGAGCGAAAGCAGAGGATAAGCCTTTTTCTCGCCGAGTTATCGCCCATGCAGGGCAAACTAAAAAACGAGAAAAACAGGCTATAATTACCCAGTTTCTCTCATTTTACACTTTAAAATATTAGTTTCATATTACCTTGCATCACAATTTTGATACACTTTTATTCATACTTAGAATATTAAAATAAATAAAAAAATCAACTCCTTTCCACAAAATTTGACCATTTTATCCTAATATTACACTTTTTATATGATAATAACATCTTTAATAATAATTATACTATTGGTCTCATATGGAAAAGATATAAGGAATACATGTTACACTAAAAGAAAGGAAATAAAATGACTAAGCACAAATATACCAACAAACTAATTAATGAAAAATCCCCTTACCTTCTCCAGCACGCCCACAATCCGGTCGACTGGTATCCATGGGGGCCTGAGGCCTTCTCTAGGGCGGTTGGCGAGGACAAACCCATATTTCTTTCCATAGGCTATTCAACTTGCCATTGGTGCCATGTAATGGAACGTGAATCCTTTGAGGATGAAGAAGTTGCCCAGCTTCTGAATAAACACTTTATAAGCATTAAAGTTGACCGAGAGGAACGTCCGGACATAGACAGCATATACATGTCGGTATGCCAATCACTTACAGGCCATGGCGGATGGCCTTTAACTGTGTTCCTCACTCCTGACAAGCATCCGTTTTTTGCAGGCACTTATTTTCCAAAGGGCGACAGTAGAGGTATGATGGGTTTGATAAACCTGCTCCAAACTGTGAATAATGCTTGGCAAAGTAAGCGGGACACCCTATTGGAGTCAGCCCGAGAAATTTTAGCCTTTCAAAAAACAGAAAAAGATTCAGCTGACGGTGTGATCAACGAAGCTGTGGTACATGATGCCTTCTCACGCCTTAAATACAGTTTTGACAGCACTTACGGCGGGTTTGGCAGAGCACCCAAATTCCCCACACCTCATAACTTGCTTTTTCTTCTGCGTTATTGGTTTAGTAGTAAAGAGCCCTATGCCCTGGAAATAGTTGAACAAACACTATCCTCAATGAAAAATGGTGGAATTTATGACCATATTGGCTACGGCTTCAGCAGGTACTCAACTGACAAGAAGTGGCTGGCACCTCATTTTGAAAAAATGCTTTATGATAACGCACTTCTTGCCCTTGCTTACGCCGAAGCTTTCAGCGCTACAGGAAGAACAGAATATTCTGAAACTGCTTCTGAAATACTGGAGTATGTTCTAAGAGATATGACTTCTGACGGAGGCGGTTTTTATTCGGCTGAAGATGCCGACTCTGAGTGTGAAGAAGGAAAATTCTATACCTGGTCGGTGGACGAAATTGGAGAGGTTTTAGGTGAGTATGCCGAAGAATACTGCAGACTTTATGACATAACAAATAGAGGAAATTTTGAAGGTAGAAATATTCCAAACTTAATAGAAACCGGTACATTACCCGACGATAAGAAAGGTTTTATGGAAAGCTGTCGCCGGAAACTGTACGAACACCGAGAAAAGCGTGTACACCCTTATAAGGATGATAAAATACTGACAGCATGGAATGGCTTGATGATAGCAGCGATGGCCTACTGCGGCAGAGTGCTGAACGAGCCGAAGTATGTTACTGCCGCTCAAGCGTGTGCAGAATTTATTTTTAAAAAGCTAATAAGGTATGACGGACGCCTTCTTGCCAGATACCGTGACGGCGAAGCTGCTTTTAATGCATATCTTGAGGATTACTCTTATCTCGTCTGGGGTCTTCTTGAGCTATATGAAGCCACTTATAATGCGAAATTTCTAAAAAAAGCACTAAAGCTGAATGCTGATATGCTTGAACTTTTTGGTGAACAAGCTACCCCCGGCCTCTTTCTTTATGGGCATGATTCCGAAGAATTGATTACCCGTCCTAAAGAAAGTTATGACGGTGCAATCCCCTCAGGCAATTCCGCCGCAGTAATGAATCTGCTGCGTATTGCACGACTAACTGGCAGGCACGAGCTGGAGGATAAGGCTAAAGAAATTCTGGACTATTTCAGTGAAGAGATTGAAGCGGCTCCTACAGGCCATAGTTATATGCTCTGCGCTTATTTGTATCTGATTTCCAATAGGGCATCAGAGGTTGTAATTGTAGGGAAAACAAACAGTGAAATGCTAAAAACCTATAACAGTCTTTATAGCCCTTTTTCAGTCTCAATAGCAAATATTACTCCTGAACTTCTGAATCTGGTACCGTTTATTTCAGACTACAAGGAACAGGACGGCAAACCAACTGCATATGTCTGCAGAAACTTCGAATGTTCCGCTCCTGTTACAGATCCCAAGTCACTTGCAGATATGATTTTGGCAAACTAATATAAGCTCCGTGATACCAGCTTATGTTTCACGGAGCTTTGCCGTTACACAGGATGCATTTTTAACTTAAGGGCTATCTGCTTTATCTCTTCAATATAACGCCTTAAGGTCTAAATTTTACTCACCTTCATATCCATAAACATGGCTTTAATTCCGCCCAGCGGCCAGATTTCATCTTTTGATACGCCTCTGAAGCTGTTTCCATACATGTCGAATACATTTGAGGATACCTGCAGTTCTGGAAGTCTGCCGATTAATTTCTCACCATCAAACAAATAGGCCAGCTGTACCGGTGATGCAAAGTTTCCATCGGGTGTGAAATCTCCGCCTGATGCCACCAGAACAACAATTCCCTTATCACCCGCCAGCAGCTCTTTTGCCGTTTTCTCGCATTCCTTAACCTTAAGTCTGGCAAACCCAGGTTGGGGTGTACTGTCATAGTCACTTACAGCACTTCCTGTATGAGGCAAATTATATAGAGACGAAAACTTCTTATCTGTATTGGCAGCTCTCAAAACACCGTTTTCTATTAGCGGGAATCTAAAGTTTTCATTAATTGTTCCTTCGGCATCAAAAAATGGAGTCAGACAGGTATCATCAGGATTCATTGAGTTAAATAGAGTAAAGTTCTCACTAAAAATCTTTTGACCAAGTTTCCCCGAAAACAATGAGGACCCCGTAGCGAAATCTCGGCCGTTAAGGTCTGTCAAAAACTTAATCAATGGAGTATAATCCATGCTCAGAAAGACAACCGGATAAATTCCCTCTGTAAGGTCAACAGTATTCCGATAGGCACTTAATATACTGTCAGCTATAATAATAAAGTCTTTTTTTTCATATTTTCTGTCCTGAAAAACTATATAACCATCCATTATATTTGAAGAAACCTTCTCTTTAAAAACCAGAGAGAAATCTACAGCACTGTCCCTATAGGATAGCTTTAGATTATTCTCATTTTCAAGGGTAATATTGACAGAATCCAGATTGACTTTGTTAGAAAAAATAAAGTCACTGTGCTTTGTTCTCAGATATTCCAGCGCAGCTTCCACTTCATCTATCAAACTATCCTTCGGGAAGATATCTTTCATGAGTTCAATTTTCTCCTCCCTGTTTGAACTTAATGCATATGGATATTCCACTTTTACGGAAAGAGCTTTTCTAGCTCTGCTTTCAAGCTCCTTCGGGTTATACCCTCCAATGGCTCCGGCTACGCCTATGGAACCGCCCTCAATAATACGCAGTCCGGTTTTTAATATGTCCTTGCCTCTTACAGATTCAATTCTGGAACCTGAAACATTTATTGAAGTCTGTTTACTCTTAATAGAATATATTTCTCTCATGCCACTCCCCCCTTACTGAACATTAATATTGTTAACACGCACATACGGTCCGCCAAAACCTACGGGAAGAGGATACTGTTCCATCTTGCCACATCCTCCGGTTACAAAGGATAGAAGCTCCACCTCATTTGAAACCCCATCTATGTCGGTTAATGTCTTAAATACGTTGCCTGTAATGACAGAAATGTTTACTGGTTCAGCTACTTTTCCATCCCTTATGATATATGCAAGTGATGGAGCTATGGTAAAAGTAGACATTCCCGAACCATGCTTTATAGTGTCTATATATATTCCATTCTTAACCTTTCCAAAGAGCTCCTCCCTGGTCTCTGAACCGCTGCCGATATATGTAGTAGTCATTCTTACAATGGGCTCGTATTCAAAATCCATCGCTCGGGCGTTTCCTGTCAACTCTTCTTCAAGAATAGCTCCGGTCGAGCCGCTGTGAAGTCTTCCGGTCAATACTCCATTTTTTATGAGGTATGTCTTTTTTGCACTTGTGCCTTCATCATCAAAAGGTGCAAAACCGTTTCCCGGTTCATTTCCATCATCGACTATGGTAAGAATGTCAGCTCCTACCTTTTTACCCAGTGCCCACTCTTTCTTCATAGTCTCATCCCCCACCATGAAATCAGACTCGCTTTTATGACCAAAACTTTCATGGGCAAATACTCCTGCTGCAAGAGGGGATAGAACAACTGTATATATTCCTTTTTCAACCGGCTTGGCATTTAGTAGAAAATACTCACTTTCAGATATACGTTTTTGCAAATACTCCTTCTGTCCCAACAAAGCCTTAAAATCATCGGAGCCTTTCTGATAGGACTCCTGAAGCTTTTTCTCCCCTTCAGACATTGCAAAATCTATTGAAAATCCGCATCTCTGGGTATCGTATTTAATATCTGCTCCCTTACTTGAATAAAATTCCTTAACCTTTCTGCAATCAATATATCTGGCAATCCAGCTTTTTATATAACTGTTCCCAGCTATAACAGGAAACATATCCTTCAGCAGGTTGAGCTTATCCTCTTCAGATACTTTAGAAATATCCTTGTCTTTAAAACTAAAAAACTCGCCTTTGTTTACTTCAAACTTTTTTATAATTGCATCCTCATTTATTCCAGGTTTGGGCTCAGCCATTTTGTTGAGTTTGTCAATTTCGTCCTGAATTTGCTCGATTTGTGAGGTCGATGAATATAACCATCTCTTACCATCGTACACTCTTACAAATGCAGCCTTGTAATTTCTTATTTTGTACTCGCTTATTTTACCTAATGTAAAAGTAATATTTGATTCAAATACATCTTCAATTCTTACATCGGTATATAAATCCCTACGAAACTTAAACACAATATCACCCCGATTTCTCTTATATTCATATCTAGAATTGTACTACATTTTGATACCTATTCCAATATCTGTTATTGAATACTACAAAGTAATACCTCCGTAATTCTTTTATACTATCCCAGATAATATAAACAAAACCCCGACGGGTGAAATCCCGACGGGGTTTTATGCTAAATTATATTAATTTAATTAACCTTTCAATCTAGCTTCGAGAGCTGACAACTGATTTGCTAATTCAGCAGGCAATTTGCTGCCGTATTTAGCATAGTGCTCTTTAATTGATTCAACTTCCTGGAGCCATTCAGCCTTGTTAACCTTGAGAAGTTCAGCCATATCATCAGCTGATACATCAAGACCAGTAGTATCAATAGCATCTGCAGTTGGCATGTAACCAATTTCAGTCTTAACGGCTTTTCCTTCGCCGGATACTCTTTCGAATATCCACTTGAGAATACGGCTGTTTTCACCATAACCTGGCCATAACCACTTGCCATCCTTGTCCTTACGGAACCAGTTAACATAGAATATCTTTGGAAGTTTGTCTTCGCTTGTAGCAGCTCCAACATCCAACCAGTGCTGTAAATAATCACATACATTGTATCCGATAAATGGAAGCATAGCGAATGGATCACGACGAACTTGACCAATCTTGTCAGATATAGCTGCAGCAGTTATTTCTGAACCCATGATTGAACCAAGGAATACACCGTGCTTCCAGTCAAAGCTTTCATGAACCAGTGGAATAGTGCTAGGACGACGTCCGCCGATCAATATAGCTGAGATTGGCACTCCAGCAGGATCTTCCCACTCAGGAGCTATAGCTGGACACTGATTTGCAGGTGCAGTAAAACGAGCATTTGGATGAGCAGCCTGAGTATCAGTTCCTGGAGTCCAATCCTTACCCTTCCAGTCAATTAAATGAGCTGGAGCATCTACTCCCATACCTTCCCACCATACATCTCCGTCATCAGTTAACCCAACGTTAGTGAATATAGTGTTCTTTTCAATGCTGTGCATAGCATTTGGATTTGAATCCATTGAAGTTCCCGGAGCAACTCCGAAGAAACCTGCTTCTGGGTTGATAGCATAGAGTCTGCCATCTGCTTTATACTTCATCCAAGCTATATCGTCACCGATAGTTTCAACCTTCCAACCTGGAATAGTTGGAACCAACATAGCAAGGTTTGTTTTTCCGCAAGCACTTGGGAAAGCACCACAGATATATTTAACTTCACCCTTAGGGCTAGTAAGCTTTAATATAAGCATGTGTTCTGCAAGCCAGCCTTCTTCACGAGCAATAGCTGAAGCTATACGAAGAGCAAAACACTTCTTTCCGAGAAGTGCGTTTCCGCCGTAACCTGAACCATAGGACCAGATTGTTCTTTCTTCTGGGAAGTGGCTGATGTATTTCTTTTCAATTGGAGCACATGGCCATTTTGTATCTTTTTCGCCTTCAGCAAGAGGAGCACCAACTGAATGTAAGCAAGGAACGAAATCTCCGTCACCAAGAGTATCCAATACTTTCTTACCAATACGAGTCATGATACGCATGTTGATTACAACGTATGCACTATCGGAGATTTCAACACCGATTTTTGATATTTCTGATCCTATAGGTCCCATTGAGAAAGGAATAACATACATAGTTCTTCCCTTCATACAACCCTTGTATAAACCCTTCATTGTTTCTTTCAATTCATTCGGGTCTACCCAATTGTTTGTTGGACCTGCCTCTTCTTTAGTCTTCGAAGCAATATATGTTCTGTCCTCTACACGAGCAACGTCAGATGGGTCACTGTTAAAAGCGTAACATCCTGGACGCTTTTCAGGATTTAAAGGCTTAGCCAATCCAGCATTAACTAATTCTTGAATAAGGCGGTCGTTTTCTTCCTGGGAACCATCACACCAGTAAATCTGGTCTGGCTGTGTCAATTCAGCCACTTCTTTTACCCACGCTTGCAACTTCTTGTTCGTAGTCATTATAATTCTCCCTTCAATTTATAAAATATACTGCTGTAATGAGTAGTATTTTTGTAATGTCTTGGAAATTAAGCTTTATTTCATGCTAAAAACTCACCGTGTTTATTCTGCACGTTTATATCTAAAAATATTAATAAAATTGATTCCTCAAGCCATGAACAATCTACTATTCAGTATAACTGAAACCGAATTTTGGAACTTATAGCATCTGAAGTCTTGGTTCAGTTGGTAAGCAATAGATTTAGTTAATTTTTTCACTAACTATCTTAACATAGTAAATTATAAATATCAACATTTGTTTTGATTCAAAACAAAAATTTTTAATTTAAATCTGCAATTTTAAATTAATAGAATTTCATGTTTTCATTTTAAAACATAATGTTTTCTTACACCAGATTTTCAAAACTATCTGGCAGTAGACAGGCTTACGGTTAAATAGTATTTTGTATACAATTTAATACAATAAACTAATAAATCGTAAAAAGCGAATTGTATAAAATTGAAAATTGCATGATCCATTTCTTAGCACTTTATGTTCCTATCGCATACACTATATTGATATGCAATTTTTATTGAAAGGTGGAGTATTTTTGACTGCAAAAATCTGTAATTATTATGCCGGGGCAAATTCGGCTCGTGGTTTTGTAAGTTACTTCGAGGATAATATTCGCTGTATTGATAAGCTATACATATTAAAGGACGGCTCAGAAAAAGACAAATCCCTTCTGATGAAAAAATTAGGAATTAACTGGTTCATAAAGGGTTATGATATTGAGTACATTCACTGCCCTTCCGATGAGAACGAGGTAGAAGCAGTAATTATTCCCGCATTGAACATAGCTGTAGTCGACGGTGACTCCGAACATATTGCAGAGACAAGAACATTAGGTCTGATAGGTGAGATGGTCAGTATGACATCAAAAGGGTCCGGCAGAGCATTATCACTTAATGAAGACCTCATTTTACAAATGAAAAGCAAAATCCAGGATTATTACAAGTCTGCCTATGCACAGCTAAAAACAGCACTCAGTATTCATGATGAGTGGGAAAAAGTATATATTGATAACCTTGATTTTGATAAGCTTAATAAAATTGCAGACGCCTCAATTACAGAATTATTTGGAGAGTTATTTTTAAAAAAGGAAGGAATTATTAAAAACAGGTTCTTTGGAGGATCCACCTCTAAAGGTCCTGTGAATTTCGTAATGGACTTGACTAAGGATATAGGGAAAAGATATTTTATTAAAGGACGCCCCGGCTCCGGAAAGTCCACATACCTGAAAAAAATTGCGTCAGCTGCTCAGGAAAGGGGTTTTGACGTAGAAGTATACCACTGTAGTTTTGATCCTCAAAGTCTGGATATGGTTATTGTAAGGGAACTGGATTTTACAGTGTTTGATAGTACAGCACCCCATGAGTTCCTACCCACAAGGAACAGTGATGAAGTTATAGATATATATGACCTGGCTATTACTCCTGGAACAGATGAGAAGTACAGGGATTCACTAAGTTCCATAATTAAAAAGTATAAGGAAGCAGTAGATTCCGGTGTAGCCTTCCTGGGCAAAGCCAAAGAACTTCAGGATCAGGTCCAAGCGGTTATTGGAGAGAAAATGAACCCGGAATCTATAGATAAAATATATTTGAATTTGATTGATAAGTTGAATTCCTATTTTGATGGTTTAAACAAGAAATAATTTAACAAATATAAATGCCGCAAGTATCATTTCTGATCTGGCCTTGCGGCATTTATTACAATTGTCATATTATGAGATCTATCAATTAATAATTTATTCTTTAACACTTCCAACATTCAACCCTACAACAAAGTGCTTTTGTAGAAATGGATATACAAGAAGTATAGGCGTTGCAGCAACAATTGTAACGGCAGCCCTTATAGACAATGGGGTTACCATATTCGCAGCCATGCTTTTTGCGGCACTTGACCCACCCGATACGGCTGCGCTGCTGTTTTGTGCCATGGTCGATGACAAAAGCTTCATCAGTTCAAATTGAAGAGTACTCAGCTTTTGGTTCGAAGAAGCGTAGAGAAGTGTATCAAACCAGGAATTCCAGGCACCTACCGCTACAAATAAAGCAATTGTTGCCAAAGCCGGTTTGCACAATGGAAATATTATCTGCAGAAATATTCTAAAATCACCGGCTCCATCCATTTTGGCCGATTCAACCAAACTTTCAGGAATTGTTCCTATGTATGTCCTGATTACTATAATGTTAAATACATTTACCAGAGACGGTATTATATATACAAGGAAATTATTTATAAGCCCAAGATCCTTTATCAAGAAGTATCCCGGAATTAGTCCTGCATTGAAATACATTGTCAGCACTAATACAGTCGTTATAAATTTTCTGAAAACATATTCTTTTCGGCTTAACGCATAAGCAACCATTGTGGTTAAAAATATACTTAATACGGTTGATATTACTGTTCTTGCTACAGACACACCAAAAGCATTTATAATATGGCCGCTTGCAAATACTGACTCATAGTTCTTAAACGACCATATTCTCGGCCATAAATAGATGCCTCCTCTTATTGTGTCACTGCCTTGATTAAACGATATTGCCAGGGTATTTAAAAAAGGATACAGCGTGGTCACTACCAATAGAAGCATTAGTATTACATTAACTGTGTCGAATATTGTGTTTTCAATTTTGGCTTTCATTCTGTAATTACCCATTTTATCACCTATATCAGCCTTTCTTCGCCAAGCCTTTTGGCGATATAATTAGCTCCCAGCAAAAGAGTTATGCTGACAATACTTTTAAATATTCCGGCAGCAGTGGCAAAAGAAAAGTTACTCATGCTAATTCCATATTTTAATACAAATATATCTATAGTTTCAGACCAGTCTATAACCATACCATTCCCGAGAAGATACTGAATCTCAAAACCGGCATCCAAAATCCTTCCTATAGTCATTATCAGCAGTATCACAAAGGTGGATTTGATTCCCGGAAGAGTAATATTGAATATTTTCCGAAGCCGTCCGGCACCGTCAATATCTGCAGCCTCATACAATGCCGGATCAATGCTGGTAATTGCAGCAAGGTAAATAATAGTATTCCAGCCTACTTCCTTCCACACGTTGGAGACTCCAACTATACCCCAGAAATATTTACCCTCACTGAGCCATAGAATGGGACTGTCTATAATTTGCAGCTTCATTAACAATATATTTATTATTCCGTCTTCTGTAGAAAGAGCAGTGGAAATTATTCCGGCAGCAATAACCCAGGAAAGAAAATGAGGCAGATATGAAATAGTCTGAATGGTTCTTTTAAACATCGCATTCTTAATTTCATTAAGCATAACAGCCAGAAATATTGCACTGGCAAAACCTAAAACAATGTTTATGATGCTCATTCCCAAAGTATTTCTAAGTACTCTCAAAAAGCTTTCATCCGAAAACAGAAACTTAAAGTGCTTAAATCCAACCCAAGTCTGATCAAATATACTCTTAGCAGGTTTATAATCCTGAAAAGCCATCAGCCATCCCCATATTGGATAGTAAGCAAACACAAAAAAATATATTAGGAACGGAAAAGACATGAATATCAGCTGCTTTTGGTTTATGATATTTTTCAATGTAAGCTTCCGGTTTGTTTCAAGTTTTACACCTTTAAATTTATTTCCTATGTCTCCAGATAAATCCGTCATGTTGTGCCCCCCATTTGCAATACTGCATTTAGTGGTCTATAGAATCCAAATTTATATATACGGTTTAATTCCCTGTAATGCGTTGCTGAAAACACTGCTACACAGTACTGGGCCTGGATAGAGTGATTATTCCGTCCTCCTCCACCTGTCCCTGAGAAAATATTCTTAACCGTTCAATACACGTTTTAGATGTTACAAACCACTTGTGTAATAATCAAGTTATTATGAGAATGGAAGATATGCTTTCATATCTTCCATTCCATAACCCTAACCTGTGAATCAATCTCCCCAGTTTTTCATTCTCCAGTCTATCTGCTCATTTATATAGTTTTCATACGCTGCCGTATCTATCTTATTAAACTCTGCTACATAATCAGACCAAACGCCTTCAAAGTTATCCGGTTTTGAAAGAATAAGCTTTGGCAAATATTTCATTTGGAGCTCATCTGCCTTTGTTCCGCTGATTTGTGCGGGAGAACCATCAGGAACTGTTATTGACCATGCCGGATAATATGCCGGGGTTGGTATTGCAGGTGTCAGGAAGTCTGCAAAGGTTTTATATCCATATGCATCAAGAAGCTCCTTATCATACGGCTTCAGTCCTGAATAAAATTCTTCAGGCTGTTTCATAGGATCACAGGAGTTACCGTCTGAGAAAAGCCCTTCCATTTTAGGTGCTTCTAAGAATAATGCATCTGCCTTATTGGCATTCTTCCAGGTCTGGTCAGATGATATATCCCTGATACTCTGTTCCCTGTAAAATCTCCCCTTATCATCTACCTTGTAGTCCTCATCCTTAATTCCCCAGTTGAGTATCTTCTGCCATTCCTCAGTAATAAGTTCATCAAATACCTTTATTACTCTTTCAGGCTCTTTACATTTAACACTGATTCCATAGCCGCGGTTGGTATTTATGATTGTTTCTTCGGTATACCGGTCCACTATCCCCTTTTCATAAACAATTCCCAAAGGTACGTAAGTTCTTTCCAGCTTTTGTTGAGATGTAAGGACGTTTTCTCCATCTAAAAATTGCCACCTATGGTCATACATACCTAATACTCTGCCTGAAGCTATCTTGGATATGTACTGGTCATAATTTTGTACAAAGGTTTCCTTATCAATAAGGCCAAGCTGGTTTACCTCTGAAAGCTTTTTATAATACCGCTTCGCAACATCAGTATTGGCGAACATCTTGCCCTTCATAGTTTTAGTATCTACAATCATAGCACCGTCATTTGGATAACCTGCAAGGAATATAGGTGGGTTTTTTAAGCAGAACGCTCTCCAGTCAAAAGACAATATTTCAAACCCGATTGTAGGTTTTCCTTCGATTTCAGGATACTTTTCCTTATATTTCTGAATTAAATCAAAATATTCATCAAGAGTTATTACCTTTGGATACCCAAACTCCTTCAGAACTGCCTTCTGTATCCAGAAAGCGCCCACGTTCTGATGATTCTGTAATTCCTTTTCATATATCCTTCCATAGTTTGGCATTACATATACCTGTCCATCCTTGGACTCCCGCATTTTCTTGTAATAAGGTGAATAGTGCTTGTCAAGATTGGGTGCATTTTTCTTTATAAGATCTTCAAGCGGTATCAGCGCACCGGCTTCAATGAGTTTTGCTGACTTATCTGCACCAGATATGATATCCGGATAATCCCCGCTGGCTATCATTACGCCAAGCTTTTGCTCAAGCTCTCCCACAAGAAATTCAAATTGAAATGTAACATTAAGTTTTTCTTTCATCAAGTTAAAGATTTTATTATCTTTAGTAGGCTGCGATCCGGGTTGACCTATGAATACCGAAAGATGCAAAGGCTCCCCGGCTTTTGATTCCGCTGTTGTCGAACCGGAAGCTCCGGTACCTGCACTTTCCTTTTTCTCGCTTCCGTTACTACTTCCGCAGCCGGATAATACCAGTCCAAAGGAAATTACCAATGCAGCGGCTTTTAATAATAATGAATTACGTTTTTGGCACATTTTTACTTCCCCCTTCTTTTTTCAGCTAAACTGGAACAGCTTTTTACTGTCTGGATTCCACAAGCATTCCTGTAATTATAGTACCGTGTTACGTAGGTGCAAACAATTTATAAAGAAAAGGTTTATCCCCCCAAATTTTACCTTAAATATTTATTTTTTTATATTCAGTAGGCTTCAAACCAGTCCTTCTCTCAAACTGAATCAGGAAACCCGCATATGAGCCATACCCTAATTCCATTGCTATCTGAGAAATCGGCTTTTCGGTTGTCCTAATAAGTTCGCAGGCTTCCTCAATCCGGAGCTTGTTTACAAGTTCATTGAAATTCATTCGGTATTTACTGATAATTAGCTGACCTAAATAGACTGGGTGTAAAAATAATTCCTTGGCCATATCCTTTATGGTTATATTGCTTTTAAAATTCCTATTTATGTACTCATCAATTTTGTAGATACTGGACTTAGATTTGCTTTCCCGTATTAACTTTAAGTACCTGCAGCATTCCCGGCAGTATTTTAGTACATGGCTTCGCATTTCCTCTATATCAGTTGAGCCACCATTGAAATTCGGTTCGCATTTTCCATTTATCTCACCTATCTCAGCCGAGTCCCCGCCTGACCTGTCAGTCAACTCATATAGTCTGTAGAATAAATTTATACTGTACATCTTTACTGTTTCAGGTGAAATAAGTTTACTCTTAAAAAGGTCAAAAGCTTCATTTATCATCCTTTCTGCATTTGTTTGATTTAAACTCTCTATTTCATTTACTATCAAATCAACCCCTGTAATATTCTCATCCCAGCCCTCAATGCTCCTGTTCTTTATTTGCTCATAGAAAATAACGCTTTCTGCACCTTCAAAGAACTGAAAAGCTATGGCATCACAGGCTTTTTTGTAGGAGTTTTTCAGTTCTTTGAGGCATCCCACCTCTATACCCACACCAACCGATATCCCCGTATTAAATACCTCAGCAAAATTTGTTCTGAGTTTTTCAATAACACGCTCAATATCTGTCTTTAAATTTATATTTTCATCCCTTCTTATTACAACTCCAAAGTTATTCTGATCTTGAATAAGCATGTATATCCGCCCGTCATCGTAAATACAATCCACCTGATTTCCGCCACACTTGCAAGCCTCCGGGAGTTTATTGTGTTCTTTCGTTCTTACGTGAAGGTAAACCCATAAGTTTCCTCCCGGGTGTTCCGACAGCATTTCCTTAAGCTTCTCAATATCCTGCTTCACTTGTATGCCAAATATAATTCTATAAAAAATATCCGCAATAGCTGAACTTCTATAAAGTTCACTAATTTCCTTTTCTCTTTTGTCATTATCGAGCTTGCACTGTACCTGCAGGAGTACTTCTACAATATCATCCTTTATTATGGGCTTCAGTATATAATGCTTTATTCCAAGCTCCATAGCCTTTTTTGCGTACTCAAACTCACCATACCCGCTGAGAATGATAAAAAGAGGTTTATTTTCTGCTAAGCCCTGTGCTTGCTGAATTAACGCAAGCCCATCCATTACCGGCATTCTGATATCTGTTATAACAATTTGGGGAGATAATTCCTTTATACTATCTATTGCTGCTTCACCATCATTGCAGGCACCACATAACTCAAAGCCCATTGCCGTCCAATCCACGATCATCCTCAGTCCTTCAATACAGAGCGGTTCATCATCTACTAGCAGTACTTTATACATATAATGTTCCTCCCTTATAATAAAAGTTGACCAATGCCGTATAACAACAGTATTAATACATTAACGGTCTTGGATTATTGAAATTCCTGCAAATCAGTGAATCTGAAACATATCCTGGTGCCCTTGTTAATTTCGCTCTCTATCCAGAACTCAAGAGTATCACCATAATACAGCTTCAGCCTTCTGAATACATTCCTGAGTCCAATACTTCCACTATCATAATTCTCGGTGCAATGGATATCCTCCAGGATTTCCTCCACCCTTTCCGGCTCCATTCCACAGCCATTGTCCATTACTGATATTTCTAATTTTCCATTTCTCCTTAAAACATTCACATTAATACTTCCTACTTCTTTTATCACCTGTATGCCATGTTTGCATGCGTTCTCAACTAAAGGCTGAATTGTCAGCTTAGGTAATCTGGAGGTTAGAACTTCCTCATCTGTCTGTATCACATAATCAAATTTATCCTGAAATCTGAATTTTTCAATTTTCAGATACATCTCAGTAAAATCCACCTCTTCCTTAACACTTACAATATCCTCCTTCCAATAAAGAAGTCTTCTCAATGTCTTTGAAAGATATTGAATAATTTCAATCACATCAGAATAATTATTTTTAACGCAGACTACCATAATTGCATTTAAGGTATTAAAGAGAAAGTGTGGATTCATCTGGCTTTGAAGAAAGTTAAGTTCCGCCCGTACCCGCTCAAGCTCCAGGTTCTTTTTTTGTATTTCCAGCTTTAGAACATCATTTACCAATGAATTTATCCTATCGGTCATCATATTAAAATTACCGATAAGACTTCCAATCTCATCCTTGCCTTCAACAATATTAACATGCTCAAATTGCTGGTCCTGGACTTTTTTAATATGCTTGGACAGCTTTTTTATTCTGTAATTATATGAGTTGACAATGACATAGATCATTATTGATGAAATAACCGTGCAGAGACAAGCAATTAGAATGATATAAAATCTCGATTCGGAAAGCTCATTGAGCATATTCTCCTTATCGCCTATGCAGATAAGCTTCCACCCCTTAAGATAATCGGCATTTCCAAAATCTCTTTCAAATACCATACTGTTTTTATCATATTCTATAACCTGTTGGTTTTTTAGGCCGGATTTAATATCCAGTTCGTACTTACCACTTGTGGAAAATACAATTTGACCGGATTTGTCTACCAAAATAAATTTCGTATATTTTGCCTCTCTGTTAAAAATATTATATATTTCATCTGCATCTATACCTATTTTTAAATATAAATCATACTCATACAGTTCAGGGTACATATTAAGCTCCCTCACAATACATAAATTGTTGTAGTACCTTTTATATGCCGATTGAGGGACTTCCGTATAAGCAATAAGCTGTAATTTGCTTTTTGCCTGCTTTATATGTTTCAACCAATTACTCTCTTTCACACTGCTATCTATCTTATAAAAGTTACCTCCACTTCCAATTGTCATGTTTGTGGTGTACACCGACAGCGATGACATACCTTTAAATGTATATATATACCTTTGAATTTTATCTCTTAGATATACATTATAATCTTCATAATACTCACTCTCATCCTGATAACTCTTATTCATTATCTTATACAGATTCTTATCAACTATTACCGAGTTACTTACAGCTATACAGTCTTCAAAAATCCCCTTTAAATCAGTTACAGCTCTATTGGCAGAGATTCTTATGTTTTCTTCCTCCCTCTCCTTAACCATGTCAGAGGTTTTGCCCATAAATAAAGCATTTACAAATACTATAGGAATAATAATACAAGTTATGTAAATAAGAAAGAACTTATAGTTCAGAGGTAAGTCATTTATTTTATTAAATATCCCTGTCTTATCCATCATAATTTTCACTTTCTCTTCCTGTACTCGGAAGGTAATGTTTGTGCATACTGCTTGAATTTTCCCACAAAGTAATCTGTATCACAGTAACCTATACTGGATGCTATATCGGCAATTTTCATATCTGTTCTTCTAAGGAGTCTTTTCGCCTGTTCTATTCTTTGAAGGTGTAGAAATTCATTGAACTGCATTCCAGTAGTTTTTTTGAAAAGCTTCCCCAGATATACAGGACTTATATAGAAAAGCCTGGCTACCTTCTGAAGCTTTATATCATAATAAAAATTCTTTTTTACGTATTCCTTAACTTCATATATTATGTCTTTTGATTTATTAATTCTGAGCGTATTGATTAATACCGACGCTTCACAGCATAAATTGGTGAAGCTCTGCTTAATGTCCTGCATTGTACCTTTTCCAATACTCTCACTTAAGCCGGAAATTAATTCTGCGCAACTATTTTCTGCCTTGTTAAGTTCAATTACCTGGTTGAATATTTCCATTACAATGTTCAGGATATATGCCTTCACTGCTTCGGGTGCTTTTTTTTTCAAATAGAAATCAAAGAATATCTCATTAATACACACTGCAATTTTATCTGTTTCATAACTTTTTATCAGATTAATCAATTTTTTTACATCGATATTTAAAAAATCATAATTTAAAGATACATTTTCTATTCTTTCAAAATAAATTATTTTGCCAAGTCCTAGAAAAAATTTATAAGCCATAGCCCTATCAGCCTGCCGGTACATCTCTTCGAGTACTTCAATACCTGCTCCCTTCCCGCTTACCGAAACTGTAACACTAACTCTGCCTTTGCTGATGAAATCTTCAAGGATACTCCCAATAATTTGTTCAAGATTGACACTGGAATATTTACTATCCGGCAATACAATACCATATCTATTAATATCCTCTTCAAAAATATTCAACTGGTATTCTTTACCGACAACAACTTCCAGTAAGCTGCGTATGGTATTTCTTCTGTCATATATCTCCCTTTCATCCAATTCATCCATCCAGTCCTCAAAGTTATCAATTTCAAGCATTATGAATCTTATTTTTTCATGCTTTTCCAGATTCAACAAAGTCCCTGCCCTGCTAAAGAGTGTATCCTTTTTTTCACCTTTAACAATTCTATTCATCAGACTATTGGAGATAAATTTGAGTTCCTGATCCTTAGCTTCATCAGATCTACTTTCCAGAATATACTGCTTATGCATTTTAGCCAGAACAGCAGTAAGCTCCCCAGTGTCAACAGGTTTTAAAATGTATTCGCTTACGTTAAATTTCATGGCCTCCTGAACATATTTAAACTCATCGTAGCCGCTCACAATTATAAATTTTGTTCTGAGGTGGAGTTCTTCCATTGTACGCTTTATCAACTGCAATCCGTTAATAACAGGCATATTAATATCTGTAATGACAATATGAGGATTCATGTGCATTATCATTTCCATTGCATCTTCGCCGTTTGTAGCCGTGCCGCAAACAGTACAGTTAAGCTTTTCCCAATCAAGCATGGTTTTCAAGCCTTCTATAACATATGGCTCATCATCAACAAGTAAAACTTTCAGCATTATATAGGCCTCCCTTCAAAAACACTTTAAGGGCCTAGGATATGCAATTATCCGTGGCCCTCTCAAGTTATATACCTATTTGAACAAAAGTTATCACAAATCCGTATCAAAAAATACAATAATACAATCTTACTACCTCGCGCTTATAACCTTTACCAAATCTTTTGAAACTACCTGACTGTTGCTGTCTACAATAGAAAAATCCATCAGCTTGTAACTCCAACATGCCCTACCAATTTTAAGTTCCTTGAGAATACTAATAAAGTCCTCATGCCAGTTTAATCTATCCTGTACAGGAGCACACTCTATTACACCATACTCCCCACAATACAGGGGCTTGCCGGTTTTATCCAGAAAGTCTCTGGCAGGCTGAAGATAGCTCTCTAAAAGAGCTTTATCCATAGTAACATTTTCTATTTCCTTAACACACTTGAACTGGGGATATTTTTCACAGAACTCTTTTACACCTGTACATTTTCCTGGATAATTCTGTTCCCTATTGAAAAGTTTAGTCAACTCAAACCAATGTGCCTTTTGATGAGTAAAAAGCATTGGTTCATAGAAATGAAAATTGTAGACTATTCTATCATCATCCAATATGTCAAGGTTTTTCAGTTCGGAAACAGCATTAAAATTATTTCCTCCTATAATGATAACTCTCTCTTTGTCTATTTCCCGGATTGTGGCCACAAGTCTTTTCGACAGCAGGTTCCACCGGGTACTGTCCGGTTCTACAATTTCATTTAAAAGTTCAAAAAGCAGGTTCTCTCTTTCATTTATATAGTGTGATGCTATGGCTTCCCATAGCTTGATAAGCCTATCCTGTTGCTTTTCGTCCTGAAATAGCGTATTTCTTTCCAGTGAATTGAAACTATATCCGGGAGCCCGATGTAAATCCAATATAAGATTTAGTCCAAATTCCTTACACCAGGACAAACAGTTATCAATGTAGTCAAAACCGTCTTTTTTATATTGGTATGGTGATATATCATCCTCGAAAATTGGATAATCAAAGGGAAGTCTAATATGGTCAAACCCCCATATTGCAACTTGTTCTATATCTTTTCGTTGAATAAAAGTATCAAAATGCTTAATATCATACTCTTTATATTGGGAAATCCAACCTCCCAGATTGATCCCTGCTTGGTATCTGTCCATTATTTTCATACATATCTCCTCATTGTAAATAACTGAGAATTTTTATAACATCATACTACATTATTTTATAATTTTCCAGATACTTTCAGTTAAATAAAATAAAGGTTTTAACCCTATAAATTTTACTTTATTGGAATCCATTACTGTAACTATTTAATATAATGCTTATATTCTAGTAATAATCTCTTATACGTTAAAAAAACACCGGAGGCTGCTTGCACATCCGGTGTTTTCTATGATTGTCTATGCTATTGATTTTATAGCTTCATCAGTCCAGCCATTACAAAATTTAAAACAAACAAGCCTGTAACAATGTACATGATAGGGTGAACCTCTTTAGCCTTACCCTTGCATATTTTCATTACTACATAGAATATAAAGCCCGTTGCAATACCGTTTGAAATGCTGTAAGAGAAAGGCATTACGACAGCAGTAAAGAAAGCTGCAAGAGCCTCATCAAAGTCATCCCACTTAATTTTCGCAAAGGAACTCATCATTAGTATTCCAACAACGATCAATGCCGGAGCTGTTGCAGCTCCCGGTATAATACTTGCCATCGGAGCAAAAATGAGGCAGATGGCAAAGAATATTGCAGTAAACACAGAGGTAAGTCCTGTTCTTCCTCCTGCTCCTATACCTGATGCGCTCTCAACATACGTTGTTGTATTTGAAGTTCCGAAGAGTGCGCCTATTGAGGTTGCTGTAGCATCGGCAAAGAGCGCTTTGTCCATTTTAGATTTAAAACCTTTTCCGGCAAACAATTCGGCTTCATCCTTATCATCAAATATTCCACTTTTTCTTCCCGTACCGATAAACGTACCGATGGTATCAAAAGTATCCGAAAGGCTGAAAGCTAGTACAGTTACCAACACAACCGCTATTTTACCAGGATCACTGAATAATCCTGCAAAATCAAGTGCAAAAGCAGTTTGTGATATGTCTGATATATTATAGGGAGTATTTGAAGACAAATTTGTAACACCCATAGGTATTCCAATAATGGTACTGGAGATAATTCCTATCAGTATAGCGCTCCTGACCTTTAAGAGCATAAGTACTACTGTTATGACAAGACCTATCAAAGCAAGCTGAGCAGCAGGGCTTGAGAAGTTTACAAAAGCAGGGATAACATTTGCACCTCCTGCTATTACGGTAGCTTTGTCCGCACTTTCACCAAGTATTGTTAATGGAGCTCCGGGTTTTGCTTCAGAGGTAAATTTCAAAAAGCCGGCATCTTTAAAACCTATGTAAGCTATAAATAGACCGATACCGCCGCCGATTGCAAGCTGAAGAGATTCCGGAATTGCCTTAATTATTGATTTTCTTACTTGTGTTACCGTAATAATGATATTAATAATACCGCATATAAATACCATCGCCAGAGCCTGCTGCCAGGTATATCCCAACCCGAAGCATACTGTAAAGGTAAAAAATGCATTCAAACCCATACCCGGCGCCTGCGCATATGGAACATTAGCGAACAGTCCCATAATCAATGTACCGATGACTGCTGCAAGTATTGTAGCAACATAAACACCACCCTTTGGCATGCCTGTTTGTCCCAAAATTGAAGGGTTTACAAAAATGATGTACGCCATAGTAAAGAAAGTCGTTAAGCCGGCTACAAACTCTGTCTTCACATTGGTTCCGCTTTTCTGCAACTGGAACTTATTTTCAAAAAAACTCATATAGCTCTCCTCCTGTACTTTTACCCACTTTTATATTA
>JAEYWA010000062.1 GCA_023431385.1 Bacillota bacterium
GGTCTAGACAGGACAATCTCTGTTTATAATGGAAAAAAACAGTTGCCAAAAGTGATTGTAAAGGATAGTAGTGGTAACCAGATTAAAACCGACAATTATACGATTTCCTATGTGGGAAATTATAAAAAAATAGGAATCTACAAAGTAAAGATAACCCTTAAGAAGAAATATAGCGGCAGTCTGACCTTATCCTATTCCATAGTACCGCCAAATACAGGAATCAATCGTATAGTTATCAGTAAAAGAACCATGAAGGTAAGCTGGAAGAAGCAGTTAAATCAGATTACCGGTTATCAGATAAAGTATGCTACAGATCTCACTTTTAAAAAGGGAAAACAGTACATCACCATATATGGTACTAATAATATAAAAAAGACCATAAAAAACCTGCAATCCGGGAAATTGTATTATGTCAAAATTCGTACCTTTAAGACGGTTGGAAGAGATAAGGTATATTCGAAATGGTCGGGGGTAACTGCAGTTAGGATACAGTAAATAAAAACTGGAGGAATATTGGCTTTCCTCCAGTTTTATTTACTTTTACCGTAAACATAAAATAATAAGGATAGATTAAGAAATAAATAATTTTATATATAACAAAGGGTGTTTCTGTATTGTGTACAATGGTGTCATATAATTAATAGGAGGTATAAATGAATGGAAGATAAGCAGATTACCGAATTATTTTGGGCAAGGTCGGAAATGGCCATCCCCAAAATACATGAGAAGTATGGTGAATACTGTTACTCGATTGCTTTTAATATCTTAAATTGTGAGGAAGACGCCAAAGAATGTGTTAATGAGTCCTATAAAAGAATAGGGACTATGATTCCGCCCAATAAACCAAGTAATTTAGCTATTTTTATAGGGAAAATTGTCCGAAATATTGCTTTAGACAGATATGAGAAGTCTCCCCTTGTGCTAGAAGAACTGCAGGAATGTATACCTGGTAACAGGGAAGGGAGGAACAATGCCGATAATATAGTACTTTCAGAAGGACTGAATCGTTTCCTGTGGTCACTATCTTTAGATAAGCGAAGAATGTTTATACGGAGATACTGGTATGTGGCTTCCATAGAAGAAATAACTAAGGCCTATTGCATCAGCAAGAACAAGGTTAAAAAGAAACTTCTCTGTATCAGAAAAGAACTAAAAGAATTTTTTGAGAAGGAGGATCTATCTATAAAAGAGGAGAGAATTCTTGCTGCATGCAGTCAGATAAAGGATGCCTTCATCGAAGAAGCTTCACCCCAAAAGGATGATCTCATTCACAGGCAACATAAGCGAAGAATAAGGATAGCGTTAGCTGGATGTGCTCTTCTTGTCTGTGTAGGGATTTTAAGTGCATGGAGACTTGGGCTCTTCGATAAGAAGTGGCCGAAAAAGATTATATATTATAACAGTATAGAGATTGAGAAACTTACAGTACCAAAGTGGGAGGAACTTACCATTAGTGAACAGTATAATATGGTGCTTTATAATACAGTGGAGTATGAAAGCAAGGTGACTAAGGTAGGGGCTAATCAGATTGGGGATTTGCTGGGGAAAGAACAGTTAACGTCAAATCATGAATCCTTAAAGGAACAAAAGACCACCGAAGCTTCATTATATCAAATTCGAGGTATTTCTTCTGCATGTGCCATTGCGTTAAAGTTTCAAGGGCAGTCAGAGTATTATGCATATATAAATATTAGATATAAATCAAAGTCCTTAGGACAATTTATAGAAGATCTGAATCTAAAGGAGAATATATCATTTGGCTCCGTCTGGTATTCCTACCTCAATAGAAGGGATAAGTTTTCGGGGGTGGAGTTTGTCGACCTTAAGGACTCTGTTATCTGGGAGATGCTTTTAGAGGATACAGGTGCCAAGGCAGTGACCGGAATGGACTTTGAAAAACGGGATTTTGTAGAAAACATGTCTATCTCTATTGATTATCCACTCCTTGGCTATAAGAATATCAGCCTAGGAATCACCCAGGATGGATATCTTACGACGAATCTACTAGACTCTGGTAGTGCGTTCTATATAGGTGAAGAGAGGGCGAATAGGTTCATGGATTATGTTATAGATAATTGTAAGGGTTATAGCATTAAATATGTCCCTGTCGATGATGGCATACCAGAAGTATTGCCGGAATAAAGGCATAGTTATGTTATAATAAATAAAAACGCTTTTTAGGAGGTACAAAAGGTGAGAATAAGTAAAGTGATTGCCATTCTCTTGTTGGTGGTTTCAATAGTTTTAGCGATAGTAAGTGTAATAGTGCTACCGGAGACGGTTATTACCCAGGTTTCCTTCAGTAGTTCCAATGTTAGTACAATGCCAAAATGGGGAGCAGTCCTACTTCCCACTTCTTTAGGAGTCGGATTTTCTATGGCAGCCTTACTTAGTAAGAAAGAGATGCAGACAACTGCCAAATATCTTTTGGTTTCAGCTGTGGGAGTATTTGCTTTTGTCATAGAATTAATTGTTAACAGTTAGTGCATAATGGAAGAAAAGTATGATATTATCTTTAGAAAAAGGAGCGATTATCAATGAAAAGTAATCTGACAAGAGAAGAGGCACTTAAACTTCTAAAACAATACAACAA
>JAEYWA010000104.1 GCA_023431385.1 Bacillota bacterium
TAGCAAATGATAATATTACCCTTCAACTGAAAAAGGGCGAAATACATGCCCTACTGGGAGAAAACGGTGCCGGAAAATCTACTCTTATGAGTATACTTTTTGGTTTGTATCAGGCAGAAAAAGGCGAGATCCTTATGAACGGAAAGCCAGTAAAAATTAACAACCCCAACGACGCTAATGCCCTTGGGATAGGGATGGTTCACCAGCATTTCAAACTCGTAGAAATCTTCACTGTTCTGGAAAACATTATTCTAGGTGTTGAACCAAGTAAAATTGGCTTTCTGCAGAAAAAGGAAGCCAGAGAGAAAGTATTAAAGTTAAGTGAAAAATACAGACTAAAAATCAACCCCGATGCGCTAATAGAAAAAATTTCTGTTGGAATGCAGCAGCGTGTTGAAATTTTAAAAATGCTTTATCGCGAAAATAACATATTAATTTTCGATGAACCTACTGCAGTGCTTACTCCTCAAGAAATTGACGAACTGATGGAAATAATGAGAGGCTTTGCAAAAGAGGGAAAATCAATATTGTTTATCACTCATAAATTGAATGAAATTATGGCTGTTGCTGACCGTTGTACAGTACTGTGGAAAGGTAAATATAAAGGCACAGTATCCATCAAGGACACCTCAAAGGAAGAGCTTTCCAGAATGATGGTCGGTCGTGACGTAACCTTTAAAGTGGAAAAAAAGGACGCAAAACCCGGAGAAGTTGTGCTCTCGGTCAGGAATGTCACTATGCCCTCCAAGACTCATAAAAATGACGCTGTCAAAAATGTGTCTTTCGATGTAAGGTCGGGAGAAATAGTTTGTCTGGCAGGTATTGACGGAAATGGACAGACAGAATTTGTAGCGGGTCTGACTGGCCTTGATAAAATTGCCGGAGGAAGTATAAAACTTGGCAATAAGGATATTACCAAGGAATCTATTCGTACCCGTTCTAAAGAGGGAATGAGCCACATCCCTGAAGATAGGCACAAGCACGGGCTTGTACTTGATTATACTCTTAAAGAAAACATGGTTTTACAGCGTTACTGGGAACCCACATTTCAAAAGGCAGGCTTTATAAATAGCCAGGCTGTCCGTTCCTATTCCGAAGAGCTGATAGAGCAATATGACGTCCGCAGCGGACAAGGCCCTGAGACAGTTGTACGTAGCATGTCGGGAGGAAATCAGCAGAAAGCTATTATCGCCCGCGAATTAGACAAGCAGCATGAACTTCTTGTAGCTGTTCAGCCCACCCGTGGTCTTGATGTTGGAGCTATCGAGTATATCCACAAACAGCTGGTTGCCACCCGTGATGCCGGAAAAGGAGTGCTGCTGGTATCGCTAGAGCTTGATGAAGTAATGAATGTAAGTGATAGAATACTTGTAATGTTTGAGGGAGAACTTGTTGGAGAGCTGGATCCGAAAAAAACAACGGTTCAGGAGCTCGGACTATACATGTCAGGAGCAAAACGTAACACTGTAAAGGAGATTGCCAATGAGTAACAATACAGTTTCTTCATCTCAAAAATTTGATTTTAAAAGGCTGACTAGCTATAAGGGATTTTCAGCTTTTACTGCTGCACTGCTTGCAATATTTCTTGGCTTGATATTCGGGTTTATTGTAATGTTTATTGCAAGCCCCGAAAATTCTGCAGCCGGTTTTCAAATGGTACTCATTGGCGGTCTTAAGCGTGTCGGTGATGTTTTGTATTTCGCAACCCCCATATTAATGACCGGTTTGGCTGTGGGCTTTACCTTTAAAATGGGGCTGTTTAATATAGGTGCTTCGGGACAGTATACGATGGGTATGTTTTTCGCTTTATACGTTGGGTTTATGTGGGACCTGCCGGATAGTATCCACTGGTTGGCTTGCGTTCTGGCAGGCTTTGTAGGTGGTATGCTTTGGGGCTTTATACCCGGAATTTTCAAGGCTCTGCTCAATGTCAATGAAGTTATTACCTCGATTATGTTCAACTATATAGGAATGTACCTGGTAGATATGCTTATTCAAGGTAATTCCGTAATGTATATTCCTTCAAAGACGAGAACAGCATACCTTCCCGATGCGGTACAGCTTCCTTCACTTGGCATCAAAAATTCCAGTCTCAATATATCTATTATAATTGGGATTGTGGTAGCTATAATTCTCTATGTTATTTTGAATAAAACCACCTTCGGATATGAGCTTAAGGCTACAGGCCTTAATAAATACGCAGCTACCTATGCCGGCATGAACGGTAAGCGGAATATAATCCTTACAATGGTTATTGCAGGTGGTATGGCAGGTCTTGGCGGGGCTTTTGCAATCCTGGCCCCCTCCACTATCTCAGGCAGCAGTATGACATATGAACCGATAAATGTTATCGCAGCCAACGGTTTTAATGGTATAGCAGTTGCGCTTCTCGGAAACAGTAGTCCGATCGGAATTATTTTCTCGGCCTTGTTTGTTTCCCATATTCAGCGCGGGGGAACACTTGCAAGTCTATACGGCTTCAAACCTGAAATAATTGATGTCGTAATTGCAGTCATAATTTACTTCTCAGCCTTTGCAATGTTAATGAATTCAACGGTGGTAAAAGTTCTAAAAAAACGTAAAAAAAGCAGGAACCAGGAGAACTCTTCTGGTATCGAAGGCACTGCTGATTTAAATAAATCAAAAGCGGTTACTGAAAAGGAGGAGGCGTAAATTATGGATACTATATATTATTTAATTCAAAATACGCTTCCGGTAGCCATTCCATTGCTTTTAGTGGCTCTGGGCGGTATGTTTAGCGAACGCAGCGGTGTAATCAATATTGCCCTTGAAGGTATAATGCTCTTCGGAGCTTTGTTCGGTTGCCTGTCTGTCTACCTTGTTCAGGGCAGTTCCATGGATCCGCAGCTGATATTACTTTTCGGAATGCTTATTTCGGCTGTCGGAGGAATTATATATTCATTGTTATTATCCTTTGCAGCAGTAACTATGAAGGCCGATCAGACCATTACAGGCACGGCACTTAATATGCTTGTACCGGCAGCAATGCTGCTTTTTGCTAAAATGTATTTTAACAGTGACGGGATAACCACAAATGTAGATTTCTATATTAAAGGGGTTCCGGGTCTGAAAGATATACCGTTACTTGGCAGATTGTTTTTCCAGAATACTTATATAACTGTTTATATAGGCTTACTGCTGCTGGTTATAGCAACTATATTCTTCTATAAGACAAAGCTTGGATTGCGTCTGCGTGCCTGTGGTGAGCATCCTCATGCAGCTGATTCCGTTGGAATAAATGTGTATGTAATGCGTTACACAGGTGTTAGTATTTCGGGATTTTTAGGTGGTATCGGAGGCTTTTTCTACGCAGTAGGCGTAATGGACGGTAACGTTAATGGCCATACAGGAGTCGCAGGCTTCGGGTTCCTTGCACTGGCTGTTATGATATTCGGACAGTGGAAACCCATAAAGATTCTCTTTGCAGCACTGTTCTTTGCTTTCCTTCGTACACTGGCTTACTCCATTTCGCTTATCCCCTTCCTGGATGCGTTGAATATAAACCAGACATTCTATAAGATGCTGCCCTATATTGCAACAATGGTGGTCCTTGCATTTACCTCCAAGAAATCCAGAGCACCAAAGGCGGAAGGTATTCCTTATGACAAGGGACAGAGATAGCTATATTAATAAATTTACTTCGCAAACGTTTTAGTAAACCAACCAACTATTAAGACCGGTCGAAATCTCATCAAGATGAGGTTTTAACCGGTCTAATATATTTTTAAAGTATTGGAACTAATATTAAACAATTTAAATTATTACCGTACCATTTTTACGTACTAAGAATAATATTCCTAAGCTTTCTGGTCAGAGACGTCGTCCCGGTATTTGTCAGCTGCATCATGAACAGAAAAATCAGATTTTCCTTCGGACAGTTGCAGAAATATGCACCCAGCCAACCATCCCAGCCATATTCCCCTTCACTGCATAAACCTCCCGCCTTACTGCAGTCGGTCATAATTCTCATAAGATTTCCATAGGTGAAGCCGCTCAACGCTGGCCACATGTCTCTTTGCTGCTCACAGGTTAACGAGCATGAAGTCATATATTCAACAGTTCTATGCTTCAATATCTGAACTTCATCCAGCGATCCCTCATTCATAAGCATTCTGGCAAATCGTGCGTAGTCATCTATAGTGGACACTAAACCAGCTCCGCCGGATTCAAAGGCTGGAATTCTGCCCATGTTATTGATAATACCTAAATGATTTCCGAAATATGGCTGTAGTTCAGAATTGGCTCCATATTCATAAACTTTTGCAAGTCGGTATCTCTTTTCGGCAGGAACCCAAAAAGCCGTATCCTTCATGTCCAGAGGCTTAAATATTTCCTTATCAAGAAACTCACTGAAACTCATGCCGCTTGCATTCTCAACAACTGCCCCCAACACGTCGGCCGAGGTTCCATACATCCATGCCGCTCCAGGCTGAAAAGCAAGAGCACACTTACCCAGCTTGTTCATAGCTTCAATAGTTCCCATTGGGCTATCACCGAAAAGCCTATCGTCTATTTCCCGAAACAGGGCCTCGGTTTCCTTTCCAGCCCTATCAACACCGCCATATACAAGCCCGGAAGTCATTGAGAGCAGATCTTTCAGATTTACTTCTCTTTCGACGGGCACCAGCCCTTTTTCCCCTGCTACCATCTGATTTTTAAAGCCTGGAAGAAACTTGCTGACAGGCTCATAGAGGTCAATTACTCCTCTTTCCAATAATATCATTACAGCAGCAGCTGTAACGGGTTTGGTCATTGAATACATTCTGAAAATAGTATTTCTTCTGATAGGCAGATTTTCTTCAATGTCTGCAAAGCCATCCTCATGATAGAAGACTTCCTGTCCGTCCTTTATTATCATTAAATTTGCACCTGCAAGTTCTTTATTCTCAATAGCGGCTTTTAAAACCTGTCTCAATTGTTCTTCTCTCACTTTATCCATTTGATTGACATACCCCTCTCGAATACTAAATTTTTCTATTACTCATATATCAATCTTACTATAAATTAAAATGAAAGCAAGGGTTCTTATTTTGACTTTTTATGCTATAATTTTACTTAGCCAAGCCCATATATTTCAAAAGAAGGAAGTTGCTAATGATTAGGGATATTTATAACAGTAAAAAAACTGTTTTTTCTTTGGAAGTATTTCCTCCCAAGGAGGAAAGTGAAATTTCATTAATATTCAAAGTACTGGATGAGCTTAAGCGCTTAAAGCTTGATTTCATAAGTATTACATATGGCGCAGGCGGCGGTACACGAAAAAGAACAATGGACATTGCAGCCTACGTTCAAAACAAATGTAATATTGATGCACTTGCTCACCTTACCAGTGTTTCTCTTGACGAAAGCCTCCTTCAGAATTTTCTTGAAGAATTATCAGCCAACAACATTATGAATGTTCTGGCTCTTAGAGGCGACCGTCCTAAAGATATGTCTGACAGTGCCTATTTTGGCCGTCCTTTTAAATATGCTTCAGAGCTTGTATCCATCATAAGGAATAATTCCGAGCTCAGTATCGGAGGGGCCTGCTATCCTGAAGTGCATCCCGAAGCCCGTAACAACGAAGAGGACTTATATTATTTGAAGTCCAAGGTTGAGGCCGGAACAGACTTTCTGATAACTCAGTTATTTTTTGACAACACTAAGTTTTATAGCTTTTATGAAAACGTGCGCAGTTCAAATATCTCTGTTCCAATATCGGCAGGTATTATGCCCATTTCCTCACCGACTCAGATTAAGACTATAACAGAATTATCAGGTTCTTATGTCCCTGATAGTCTTAAATCAATATTTATGAAATATGCAGATAATTCTGAGGACTTTAAGAAGGCAGGCCTTGAGTATGCCACAAAGCAAATAGAAGCTTTACTAGAGTTTGAAGTTCAAGGTATTCATCTTTATACTCTAAATAAGGTTGATGTAAGTAAAGAAATTTTCAGAAATCTTGGGTTGATATAAACCTGTTTCACTGCTAAAATTCACCGTCATTTTTACTGCCGGTTTTCATGTCATATAATCCACATCATTTTCGTAGTTCTCTTATATCTGTTGTCAATAATAATTAGGTTTCATTAACCTGGAGCATAAAAAATGTCACATCGTCCCGAAGGCTCCCGCTACCAGTGATTTCCTTAATATTCCTGTCTATCTCGTAATATAATTCAGAAGTACTTTTGCCATAATACTCTCCAAGAAGCCTTTTCAAGTCATTTACATTGAAGGACTTTCCGGTTTGCCTGTTATTTAACTCCACAAGTCCATCCGTATAGAAAAAAACCTTGTCTCCATCTTCAAGTTGAATTTTTTTATCAACATAATCTGCTGAACAGATTTCAGCAAGACTACAGATTGGCAGTCCTCTAATCTCAATTTCCTGTATCTGAGCATATCTCCTGACGACAAAAGGCTGTGCATTCATACCGGCAGACGAATACACGAGTTCTTTTGTCTCGGTGTTATAAATAGCGTACAAAGCAAGTATATATACATCATCCTTAAATTGTACCTTATTATACAATTTATAAAGATTCTCCAGCACTTGGGCGGGGCTAATGATCTGAAACCTGCTCCCGTCAAGTTCCTTAATTGTTTTTATGCTTTGATTCAAAAATACTGTAAGCATGGCGGCAGGTACCCCATGTCCCGAGACATCACCTATGTACATACCAATATTCTTTTCATCCAGCTTGAAAATATTATAGAAATCGCCGCTAACTCTTTCAGCCGGATAGTATTTAGCAAGAAACGATACATGCTCATTATTCGGCAGTTTTCCCGGAAGCATTGCTTTTTGGATATCCCTGGCATAATCAAGGTCCTCTAGGAGCTTCTGGTTGGTTTTTGCGAGATCTCTTGTCCGTTCTTCTACCAGTTTGTTCAGGTTTCTGGCATCAGCCTTGATTATATCTTTCGCTTTATATAACGCACGGTATGGTTTCTCTATGCTGTTTACAAAAGTGACTCTAAATACTAGAAAGTAGGATATAAATTTAAATACATGCCCAAGACAGTTGTATACATCATATACTGAAAAATAATTTACAAAAGCTACTTCACTAAATATGCTTGCAATAATTGCTACTGCAAAGATAAGTTCCGTCTTATCCTTGTTATTAATATACTGCTGGATAAATCTCACTCCGGAGAAAATAAAAAGTAGTATTACTAAATACTCTAGATTTTTTTTGACTGGCGTTACTCCTATTCCCTCTATATACATAGCTGGAAGAAAGTCAGGGAAATAAGTAACAATATACAGTGTTGCAACAGAGAAGAATACTGCTCCCAACAGAACAATCCTTTTATTAATCCTGGACTTTTTGTTTACTTTGATAAAACCAAGTACAGTGATACCTATGGCACCAACAAGTCTTGCAATTATCCAAAAAGTGGTAGCTCTGTTGGCAGTATCATTTTTTATAAGAAAATCAGACATACCTTTATAGCTAAGAGTATGAAACATGTCAATGCAGCCCATAATAAAAAAAACATGTGCTGCGATCAAGGCTCTAAGCCTATGATTTTGGCTATAGGAATAGTATGGCAGAATGAAAATGCAAAATGATATCAATACACTTATAAATTCAAAAATAGTATGCCAGGAAAGATATGTAGTAGGACTCATTATTCTGTCAAACCAGGGTTCAAAAATATATATTGATTTAAATAGTATTGCGAAAAAAACAAATGCGACACCAACCCAAAGAAGGCTCTTGTTTTCATACAATTCTTTGTATTTGTTAAATTTTATCTTTATCTGCAAGACACACACCACCTCAAAAAATTCGGTATAATAATTAAAGCTAAATTCGTTCTTGCAAAAGTTTACATAAAACCAAGATTTTTAAAATGTCACCCAACATTTATCAATAAAGAGTTTAACATAAAATTCCCCCAATTTAAAGAAGAATCCTTAATGAAGCTCTTCTGTATGGTTTCCTGTAAACATAATAAGAAATAAGATACATTAATGAAGTGTCAACTGGTTTAATACTTAAACACTAATATAAATTGTATTATTCATTAGCTAATATTTATTACAGAATTATTCAGTATAAAATGTATTTTTGATAGAACGGTACCTAACACTCCTTAAAAATACCTATTTCAGTATACTCCTAAACATTTTCGGAGATAACCGCTTTATCCTTTTAAACATTTTTGAGAAATGCAATGGATCATCATACCCCACTGATCTAGAAATATCGCTTATGGTCAGTTCACTGTTCTTCATTAAACGGCAGGCTTTATTTATGCGTTGTTCAAGCAAAAACTGCTGAAGGGATTTGTCTGTGTATTCTTTAAATATTGCTCCGAGATAGCTCCTATCAAGACCAATATATGCAGCAATATCTGTTATTTTAATCTTTCTGGAATAATTCATTTCAATGTATTCAATTGCTTTATTAACATAAAACTCCTGTGTATTCTCGTTCTTTCTGCCAGCTGAATGTACTCCGTTTTGTTCTATTAGTTTTGATAGAAAAAGATACAGCAGGCTTAATATTCTAGTTTCGTTCCAGACATTAGACTCATAGGTTTTAACCATTTCCAGAATACAGTCGGACATCGTGTCGTCCCTGTCATAAGTAAAAACCGGATTTTTCTGGCTTAATCCGGCCTGCTTCAGGTAATACTCTGCTTTATATCCTTTAAACCCCACCCAACAGTAGACCCAAGGATCTTGGTCATCAGCTTGATAATAGGTAACCTTTTCAGGGCATATAAGAAAGCCCTGCCCTCTTCTCAGCAGGTATTCCTTGTCACCGTATTTATAAAAACCCTTTCCGCGGATAATATAGTGTATCAGATAGTGATCTCTGACTGCGGGGCCGAAAAAATGACTAGGTTTGCATGCTTCCAGACCGCAATGATACATATTAATATCATAATTACCTTTAATGCTGTCATATATATAATCTACCATAGTTTTCTCCAAACCTTATCCATACCATCTTCTAAGGTAAAATGAAAAATCAAAAGACTTACTCATTTCATGTTAACCGATCTGCACATCTAGCATTATACCATATTTGTATAGTATTCATCCATTTACTTTTATCTCCATTGCTGTAAAATATAATTGACCAAAATAAATACGAGGTGATTCTATGTCAGTAATATATAATTCGCAGGAAAATACCTTTCATTTAAGGGCAAAAGGGACAAGTTATGTATTAAAGGTACTAAAAAGCGGTTACCTTGCTCACCTTTATTGGGGTAAAGGTGTAAGAAACACTAGTTTTGTGTATTACCTTAACAGACCTTCCTTCTTCTTAGGTTCAAATGACCTTAACAGTGATATACCTCCGGATATTCTCCCTCAGGAGTATCCTTCATATGGAACCGGAGATTTCAGACACCCGGCCTATCAGCTTCAATTGGAGAACGGTTCTACAATAACTGATTTAAGATACAGGTCTCACCGCATTTTCAGCGGTAAACCTAAGCTCGAGGGGTATCCTGCCACTTATATCGAACAGGATAATGAAGCAGAAACTCTGGAAATTGAACTTTTCGACTCCTTAATAGGTCTTACGGCAATTCTCACCTATACTGTTTTTAGTAATTTCAATGCAATTACAAGGTCAGTCCGTCTGATTAACGAAGGTACTCAACAGCTGAAAATACTTAAAGCATTAAGCGTAAGCGTTGATTTTCCCTCCTGCTGTTACGACCTCCTGCATTTGCAGGGAGCATGGGGACGTGAAAGACATATTGAACGTCAGGGTTTAAATCACGGAAGTCAAATCATTGAGAGTAGAAGAGGTGCCAGCAGTCACCAGCACAATCCTTTTATTGCACTGATGGACAAAACTTCGGGAGAAAATTCGGGTGAAGTCTATGGTTTCAGCCTCGTTTACAGCGGAAGCTTTATAGCTCAGGTTGAGGTAGACCATTTCGATACAACCAGAGTATCCATGGGAATAAACCCCTTTGACTTTTCGTGGAAGCTGGAACCTGGTTGTAGCTTTCAAACCCCCGAAGCTGTTATGGTCTATTCTGATAGCGGCATCGGTGAAATGTCAAGAGAATACCACAGATTATACAGGACAAGACTTTGCCGTGGAAAATACCGGGATTGTTTAAGGCCGGTGCTGATTAATAATTGGGAGGCTACATATTTTGATTTCGATGCTGAAAAAATAATGGAAATTGCCCGTGAAGGAGCAAACTTGGGGATGGAACTATTCGTGCTTGATGACGGCTGGTTTGGAAAGAGGGACACAGATAACTGTTCACTGGGCGATTGGTTTGTTGATAAAAGAAAACTTCCGGCAGGCCTAGCTGATCTAGCCTCAAATGTTAATAAGCTGGGGCTTAAATTTGGTCTATGGTTTGAACCGGAGATGGTATCTCCGGATAGTGAGCTTTACAGAGCTCACCCTGACTGGTGTCTTCACGTCCCCGACCGTCGTAGAACCGAAGCAAGAAACCAGCTTATTTTGGATTACTCCAGGAAGGAGGTATGTGATGCAATAGTTGAAATGATAAGTACAATTCTGGCAGCAGCCCCGATTTCCTATGTAAAGTGGGATATGAACAGAAATATGACTGAGATCGGCTCAGCGGCACTGCCCCCTGACAGACAGCGTGAAACAGCTCACAGATATATATTGGGGCTGTATAATGTTATGGAGGAAATAACCTCTAAATTCCCGGATGTCCTGTTCGAAAGCTGTTCAAGCGGAGGCGGGCGGTTCGATCCAGCTATTTTACACTATATGCCTCAAACCTGGACCAGTGACGATACTGATGCAGTTGAACGGTTAAAGATCCAGCATGGTACGAGTATTGTCTATCCAGCCATTACTATGGGTGCTCACGTGTCGGCAGTGCCCAATCATCAGATTCACAGAACCACACCGCTGGAGACAAGAGGTCATACTGCCATGTGTGGTAACTTCGGTTATGAGTTAGATTTAACCAAGCTTGATGATGCTGATAGAGATGCTGTTAAAAAGCAGGTTCAACATTATAAGGAAATAAGACACATTATTCAGTTCGGTGAAATGTACAGACTCCTTAACCCCTTTGAAGGAAATGAAACGGCATGGATCTATGTAACAGAAGATAAAACCGAAGCTTATGTCGCCTATTTCAGAGTTCTGACGCAGTCCAACGGGCCTCATACAAAAAAGCTGCGTTTACATGGGCTTGACGAGAACATGAATTACAAGCTAATAGGAACCGACCTTATATTGGGCGGGGATGTACTGATAAGTGCAGGCTTAATAATCCCTGATCTTTCAGGAGATTACAGGAGCTTCACCTGGAGACTGAAGGCGGTTTAGTAGCTCAAGACAAGAAAAATAGCAGTTGAAGTCCCGGCCTTTTGTTCTGCATAGTATATAATTATTAGAACTTATACTCTTTAAGTGTGGCGGATATTTCTATAAAATGCAGTGAACTGAAGGCTGGGGCTAAACAACTTCTTATTTACATTTAATTACATATATGTTAATCTAATAGTAAGTTTGCTAATTCATTGGCATTTATTCCTCACATTCAATGAATGGAGGATTTTATGTCTAATACAACGAAAACCCTATTTTCAGTCTTTTTAAGTTTAATCCTGATTCTTTTTTCGGTACAGTTTCAAACTGTATCTGCCAGTTCAAAAAATTCTATTTCCTTTGTTTTACTCTCAAAATATTCAGCTGACTTGAGCATAGGCGACAAATTTAGTATTCTGGCTTTTACTTCAAGTGGGAAGAGTCCAACCTGGAAAAGTAGCAATACAAGTGTTGCTTCGGTTAATACCAGCGGTAAAGTCACAGCCAAGAAAGCAGGGACAGTAACAATAACTGCCAAAATAAAAAATGCGGAGGCATACTGCAAGGTTACCGTTAATAAAACCAAGATATCACTTAACATTGTAAGTGCTTCAATGGAGCACGGTGAAAAGTTGAAGCTTATCGCAACGACTTCCAACAACTCGGTAGTTACCTGGAAAAGCAGTAAAAAAAGCATAGCTACTGTTGACCAGAATGGAAATGTTACAGGTATGAAGCCTGGAGAATCCATAATAACAGCAACTGCTGACAAGAGCAGCGTCACCTGTAAAATCAGAGTAAAGCTTCCTGTCATCACATTTGACAAGACCTCTATTACGTTGTTTCGTGGTCAGAAAGCTCATCTCTCGGCTGTAGTATCCTCCGGAATTACTCCCACATGGAAATCCAATAAAAAGAGTATTGCTGTTGTTGATAAAAACGGAAATGTAACAGCGGTCAAAAATGGTTCAGCAACAATCACCGCAACAGTGGATGGAGTTACTAAAAGCTGCGAGGTAGTGGTGCAGAAACCCCAAATAACCCTAAGCGCATCTGGAATTAATCTGAAAAAAGGCACAAGCACCATAATTTCAGCATCTGTATCTTCAGGAAATCCGCCTGTCTGGTCTTCCAGCAATCCAAATATAGCTACAGTAGACAGCACAGGTAAAGTTAATGCGGTAAAAAAAGGGACAGCATATGTTTACGCTTCCGAAGATGGAATGAAAACCAGGTGTACCGTACATGTAACTGAATAGATAACTTAATATGTAAGTTAATAAATGACTTAATAAAAGTTAATAACGTGAGGAATAAATGCAGCAAACTTAACTTTTTTCTTTATGCTTCTCAGCAGCAATCCAAGACAGGTAAATAGGAACAACCCTTCATTATTCCTCCAACCGGCGGAGAATATCCAGCATTTCCAGCGCATCATTTTCTGCCATACTCAACGCTGTAATGTAACGGTCAGCAGCACAAACGATATCTTCATCTTCGTCGGGAGTATTTATTGCCTCCCTCAAATTAGTTTCCCCATTGTCAAGGCGGTTCAACATGCGTAAAATGGCCATCATGGAATAGTGTGCATTCCGGAGAGTTCGAATTATTTTCAGTCTGTTTATCTCTTTCAATCCATATTGCCTGAAGCCTTTCGGGTTGCGCGGCACACTTATCAAACCGTTTCTCTCCCAGTCACGCAAAACATCTATACTAACACCCAGCATTTCTGCTGTTTTATTTCTACCGATTAGTTCAGTATCGTAATCGTGTCCAAGGGGATTAGCAAGTATTTCAAGGGTTATACCTATTGCCTCTTCGGCACCTTCTCTTTCTACCTTCAGATGTTCCAGATATAACTTGGTTTTCCCATATGCGTCACTAATATCTCCTGCAGCTGAAGTTTTAACTATTTCAAAAGCCTCCTGTCTGAGACTGCTGCTGATAATTTCAGACCTGAAAGCTACTCGCAGCAGTCTCAGCTGCTCAAGGTGACTGTCATTAAAAACCCTATATCCATTATTCATCCTTGGTATAACAGGAAGCAGTCCCATTTCCTCATAAAACCGTATTGTATTTGGATGTACTCCTATTAACTTTGCTACTTGAGATGTTTTATAAGTCATATGCGCCTGCCTCTCTTTACTGGCTTATTCTATAATTATAGTTTACAACTCAAAGGTTTAACAGAACCTCTCCAACAGTATTTTCCCGGTTGCCGAGTTTTTGACTTTTATAATATCTTCCGGTGTCCCCTGAGCAACAAGCTCTCCTCCTTCATTGCCGCCTTCCGGCCCGAGATCTATCACCCAGTCTGAGGCCAGAATAAGATCTGTATTGTGTTCAATAACAATAACGCTGTTTCCCATACTTACAAGCTGAGCAAAAACATTAATCAGCCTGCTTGCGTCTTGTGGATGAAGCCCTGTTGTCGGTTCGTCAAAAAGATACATAACTTTTCCGCTCGTGCTTTTGGACAGCTCCCTGGCAAGTTTCAAACGTTGGGCCTCCCCACCCGACAGTGTTGCAGCAGACTGACCCAGACTGAGATACCCGAGTCCCACATTCTGAAGCACCCTTAACTTAGAGGCAATGTTGAGTTCTTCTGAAAACAGCGTCAGCGCTTCATCAACACTTAATTCTAAGACGTCCGAAATATTTTTTCCTTTATATTTTACGTCAAGAACGAGCTTTTGGTATCGTTTACCACGGCAAATGGGACAAATAACTTCTACATCAGGTAGGAAATGCATGGAAACGGACAGTTTACCCGTCCCCTGACATTTTTCACATCGCCCCCCTGATACGTTATATGAAAAGTGCTTGGCTGAAAGCCCCATAAGCTTAGTATCGGGCAATTCAGCAAACAAATCCCGTATATTTGTGAACAGATCTGTATAAGTTGCAGGATTGGAGCGGTTGGATTTTCCAATTGACTGCTGGTTTATTACTACAACATTATCAAGTTGTTCCAGCCCTTGAATATCAGTTTTTCTGCTTCTCTTAGGCTGACTGAAATATGCTTCAGCGGCCTCAGCCAAAACTCCGAAAATCAAACTTGATTTACCACTGCCCGAAACTCCTGTAATGGTTACAAATTTGCCCAAGGGAATATCTACATTGATATTTTTCAGATTGTTCAAGCTGGCGTTTCTTATACCTACAAAGCTGTTCTTTCCCTGTACTCTCTCTCTTCTGAGTTTATAGGTATTTTCCTGAAGATACTTACCTGTGATAGATTCACTGCTGTTTATAATATCCTGAACACTTCCGGTCGCAACGATTCTACCCCCTTGCTTACCGGCACCTGGTCCAAAATCTGCAATGTAATCGGCAGCCTTCATAATTTCAGTGTCATGCTCAATAACTACCACGGTATTGCCCATATCTCGCAATTTCTTTAAAACTGTAATTATTTTTGATGTATCCCGAGAGTGAAGTCCTGATGTAGGCTCGTCCAGTACATACAAAACTCCAGTCAGTCCGCTCCCCATAATTCCTGCCAGTTTAATTCGCTGCCACTCACCGGCCGAAAGCGACCCGGCAGGTTGATCCAGACTCAAATATCCGGCACCTACATCAATTATCCGAGCTATCCGTTTTCTCAGATCTTCTACTACTTGTTTCACAATATACAGAGCCTGAGGAGACGCCGTCTCCTGTACCTGGTTTAACCACCCAGCTACACCCACCAAAGACATGGACAACAGCTGCTTGATATTAATACCTCCCACCATAACTTCCAGAGTTTCGGGTCGGAACCGTATTCCCTGACAATCAGGACATTGCTGCTGAATTATAAACTTTTCAAGCTTCTGTCTTGCACTAATGGAGTTGTTCTCCATGTACCTCCTCATAATGTTTGTGACTACTCCCTCAAACCTCCCCTCAGGAACGGTTTTTGGAGGTATCTTATCGGGAAAGTGTCTCTGGAATTGTCTGCTCATTACTCCATACAAAAGTAAATCCATCTGAACCTTATCATATGTTTCTATTGGAAGGTCTATATCCAAATGGAAGCCGTAGTACTTTGATGCATTAAGCATCGATGCACCATACCGGTCAATAAATACCTGATCCCAGCCGTGAATAGCAAATTCTCGTATACTTTTGGATTTGTCAATCAAAAGGTTAACATCCGGTGAATTCACTACACCAATGCCACGGCAGGTTGGACATGCACCCTGGGGTTTATTAAAGGAAAAGTGGCTGGCTGTCAGTTCAACCACTGGTTTACCGCAATGGGGGCATGGAAGCATTTGTTCATAAAGCTCTGTTTCACCAGCCTCCTGGTCAGGCAGCTCTGTTAAAACAGAAAACGAGGTCTCATCATAGTTCTGGGTAATTATTTTTCCGCAGTGATTACAATTTCTTTCCCCTAATTTTGAAAACAACACGCGAAGGTAAGCCGAAATTTCGGTTATTGTTCCTACTGTTGAACGAGGATTATTGTTGGAATTATGTTGATTAATTGATATTGCGGGAGACAATCCCTCTATAGCGTCAACCTTTGGCTTGCTGCCGATATCCATAGTCATGCCCATGGATTCCATATACTGACGTTGACATTCTCTCTGTAAGGTTTCTAGGGCAAGTGTTGATTTACCGCTTCCTGAAAGCCCCGTGAAGACTATCAGCTTATTCTTTGGAAGCTGGAGGTCTACATCTTTTAAATTATTTTCTTTAGCACCCTTAATCTTAATGAACATAATTTTTCCACTCCTTGTACTCTTTTATTTGAAAACTTCCCGGCACTAGGCTGTCAACGAATTAAAAACAGTATATCATCAAAATAAAAGGGTGGTGGTTTACTGGAGGGTTTGGTAGTTTGAATTATGCTTACAAAACAGAGCTCAGCTTTTTAACTTGACCGAAAGACTTTAATGTTAAATTTTCCATAAATAAATTTCCTTCTTTATTTTATTTACGACGCCGTTAGTCCAATTATATCAATTAAAGTGACATTTAAAACAAGACCCATTTAGTCTGCTGGTATTTCTAATAGTTGACCTGTTCCCTCTTCTGTAATTGATAATACAGCGGCTTTCGTCGCATGTATCCTTGTGGTATCAAAAAGCGTTGTAGGGGTATCGGACTGCTTCATTAATTATTTGGTAATATGTCACTGTGCTTTCCCAGCTCATTCCGCCAATTAACCCAATTGTCTTCATTTGTTGCTGCACCTCCCGCTTATTTTTTCACCAAAAGTAACATTAATTTAACTAAAAATATAACAAAGCGTTTTATCTCCCTAACGTATATTAAAATTATAATCTAATTTATGAAACATACTCCATACTTTCTTCACATTTGTCTGTCACTATATAATCTTTTCTCTTTTCCGGCAGAAAAAAAGCAGCTTCGACAGCGACCCAATTGCCAAATCTCCTACAATGATTTAATCAAAAATACACTTATACTGTAAGTGCTACTTTCTATAAAAGAGTAGGAGTGCACCTAACAACCCCATGCAATATAACATAGGACATATAAATAGAATATATCAAATAGTTATACTCATTATTAATTCTTGTCGTAAAATGTAAACTATGGTAATATGTATTAATCGTTCATTAGCTTTCACTAATTGTATTATTTAAGGGGACAACAAATAATATGAAAGTTTTTCTAGAAGTCATTAAATTAAACTTCAAGGTTATGTTCCAATATAGATGGACAATGGCAATTTCTGTGCTTTTTCAGCCGATATTACTAGCTATAAATATAGCACTCTTTAAAAGCATATATGCCTATAATGATACATCAAGCATAAAGGGTTATGGCTTTGAGCAGATGGTATGGTATTATACTGCATATTATGTGGTCCTCAGCTTTGTATGGAACGGTATCACTAATCAAATTTCAAGGAAAATTCTAACAGGAGAGCTGGCTACAGATTTTCTAAAACCTATTTCAATATTCCGTTTTTATCTGGCTTCAGCTGTCTCTTCAAGATTTATGGCATTGCTGGTAGAATTCGTCCCCGGTATGATAATTTACAGTCTGATCCTGTTCCCTAAATTTATTACGATACAGTCTTTTCTCAGTTTTGTTGTTATAGCTGTACTGGCGTTTATTCTTAACTTTATGTATTCATTTCTCCTTGGAATGTCTGCAATGATCATCAAGAACAATATGTCAATAAATGCCATTAGAGAGGTTTTACAGGCTATAGTAGGGGGAGGTCTTATTCCTCTGGAGTTCATGCCCGTCTGGTTGAACAGAATTTTTGACTTCTTACCCTTCAAATACATAATATACTGGCCGATTCAATTCTTCCTAAACAGAGTTGAAGGTAATTGCCTGGAAATGCTAGTTAGAGTAGGACTCCTACAACTTGTCTGGGTTATTATCTTTTATATAGCAATTCAAATTTTGTGGAAGCGCCTAGTAAAGAGATTCTGTGCTGCCGGAGGCTAACTTAAAAGCGCATTAGTGAGACATCGTACACTTCATAGTAAAGAAACTCAAGTTTTTTCACTGTTAAATCGCGTGCAAAACGTTCTTGTACTTTAACATGCAGATTGGAGATAGTATGCTTAAATTACTGAAATTAATTAAACTGTTCCTTTGGAACGGTAAAATGGGAATAGCACGAAGTATAGAGTATAGATTCGACTTTATTCTGGGAACTGTTATATCCTTGGCTTTTGCCAGTGCAGGACCCATTCTTCAATATCTGATATTTACGCAGACAAAAGGCTTTCCCGGTTGGAACCTGGAGCAGATTATTTTATTTCAGGGCTTACTATTGTTCACAATAGGTTTAAAGGGTATGGCTTTTGGCAGTATACCCTATTTCGTATACGGCTTAGTAAGACAGGGTGATTTTGACAGGCTGTTGCTGAAACCATACCCTCCTATAGGCATAATATTAGCCAGCGGGTTCAATTTTAACGATATAGGCGCTCTGGTTTCAGGTGCAGTAATATCTTTGTACTCTATTGTTAAAATGAATCTGCATATAGGATTTGTACAGATTGGCGTATTTCTCCTTGCAATCGTTTTCGGCCTGATTCTTTATATGGGGTTTGAAATCTTGTATAGCAGCATTGTAATAATGCTCGTACAAATCGGAAGGCTTGAGGAATTGATGTATCAATTTTTAAGATTTGGAGAATTTCCTGTCAATATTTTTCCTAAGGCCCTGCAGACAGCCTTGATTACAGTAATACCTTTTGCCGTATGGGTAAATATCCCTGCAAATGCATTATTGAGCAGGCTTGATTACACCATTTTTATCACTTTTGCATTCTGTCTGCTGTTCTTCTATGCGAGTCTAAAGATATGGAACTTGTGCCTGAAAAATTATACCAGTGCGGGAGGTTAGCGTGAAAAGTGCGAAGCACAAATTTAGTTTTTAATCGAAGTCCTTCGCACGACGAAAAGCCACTACATGTCTTTTCATAACTATTTGTGTACGCGCTAAGCGCGTAGATGGAGGATAATATGAGCGAATACATAATAAATGTTGAGGGTTTAAAAAAGGATTTTAAGGTACATAAGAGATCAAAATCAGGTATACTGTCTTCACTCAAATCACTGTTTGACAGAGATTATAATCTTGTAACTGCTGTGAATAACCTTGATTTGAAGATACCCAAGGGTGAGATCAGGGGTCTTATTGGTCCCAATGGTGCAGGTAAATCAACTACAATAAAAATCCTTTCGGGTATCCTGTATCCTTCAGAAGGAACAGTCAATGTCATGGACTACACTCCCTGGACACAAAGGGAAGTTTATGTAAAAAAGATAGGTGTTGTGTTTGGCCAGAAATCTCAGTTATGGTGGGATCTGCCTGCAATTGATACCTTTGCACTGAATAAACAGATGTACAGTATCCCTGACAAAGTCTTTGATAAGAAGATTGATTACTTCATAGAACTGCTGAATATAGGCGATGTTGTTACAAAACCTGTAAGACAGTTGTCATTGGGAGAAAGAATGAAGTGTGAATTTGTCTGTGCACTTCTACATGAACCTCCGCTGGTTTACCTTGACGAACCTACTATAGGTTTAGACATTATATCAAAGGAAGCCATAAGGTCCTTTATAAAAATGGTAAACAAGGATTTAGGAACTACCTTTATAGTCACTACCCATGATTTGAGCGACATTGAAGACCTTTGTGAAAATGTCAGCATAATCAATAATGGGACAATAGTTTTTAATGATAGTATTGAAAAACTGAAAACATATTTTTCAGATAAGAAGATTATTGAAGTTAAGTTTTCCCGCCAGATCGATGTGTCACTCCTCGAAGGTTTTAACGTGACGTCAAGTGGACCTCACTTTGCAAATATTGAAATAAAAACAGAAAATACCAATCTTCAAGACGAGATATCCAAGATTTTCAAAGTGCTGCCGGTTCAAGATATAAATGTAAATAATATAAGTATTGAAGAGGTTATAAAGCACATATACAGGAGCTGATTACGCGACGGTAGTTACTCAATGGGTATATAAAATGATATATATGTGTTTTCATTATTTGCTTCAAAGCTGTTATCGTAATACTCAAAATCATAGTTCCCAATGGCTCTTAACCCGGAAAAGGGCAGATGGACCGAATATATCTGCCCTATACATCTGGGAACATTTTCAACAACGGATGGTATCGGAAATACAGCGTACTTGCATTTTTTTATACTCTGTACCTTCATACCCTTGGGTATATTTTTGACATCACTTACTTCAACTCCTGCTATATACTCAAAGTTTCCCTTATCGAAATTTGTCTCAAAGCCATAACAGATATCTTTATTAACCCTGTTTTTTAAGGAATCTACCTCTAGGTTTAGCTTATTCCAAAGTTTTGATATTTCGAAATTCTCATTTTTACCCTTGTAGCCAATTCCGGCTATAATAAAATCGTCCATAAATACTATTTGTGGATCAATAGGTTTGACACTGTGGCACTTCAAGTCAAGTAATTTTTCGTTTAACACAACCTGCTCTATATTTTTGTAAGCAATCCCTACGGTTCTGTAAGTATTTGGTGTAACATTATAGATTTCCTTGAATGCTCTTGTGAAAGCTTCCTGAGAGTTATAACCGAACAATATTGCTATATCAATAATACGCATATCTGATTCCAATAAACATCTTGCAGCTTCTGTTATTTTTCTTCTCTTTATATATCTACTAATTGTATGCCCGGATAAGTTTCTAAAAACCCTCATAAAGTGGAACTGAGAAAAACCTACCTCGTTAATAATATCATTGATTTTTATTTCTGTTGTAAGATTGTTCTCAATGTACCTTGAAGCCTTTAAGACGGCATCGTAATAATAATTCATATTTCCCCCAAGCAAATGCTCTACCATCAATTGTTTATATAAATATTCATAATTTAGAATCCATACACAAAAAGAGAAGTGATATAACTAATTATACCAGTTCTCCTTAAGAGTTCATTAACTATTATTTTGTAACTGGGAGTACTCCCAGTTAATCAGACCTGCAGCAGAACATAAATCTATCCTGCTATATTTGCATCCAGGTTTGAGGAGTGGAATCCTCATTGGGCAGGAAAGCCTTAAATTCTTGGATTCCTTCAGGGGTTTTCAAATCAAAATTGCACCACTTGTTTACAACCGGGGAACCGAAGCATATTTCAGCTTTGACATTTTCTATATCATACAGAATAGACCACAGAGTACCCAGACCATCCTCATAATGATGGCAAGCTAAGCCCTCAGGCATTTTTGTTGAAAGCAGCCTCTTAAGGTCGTCTCTGCTTATTTTATCTGAACTTAAGGTCTTGGTTATCGCACTATATCTGTCTACAGACTGTTGCATTCTATTTTTTACATAAGGCTGCATTTCGGGTAAAATGTAATGGTTTGTGGAACAAACAAATCCCTCAGGAGAAGCTGACGACAACTTTTTAAAGCTTTTGACCGAGTTGTGTATTTCCACCAGGACTGTTTCAGCGTTTTTGTCAGTAATTACAAGGCTGCAAAAGGAGGATATTGGAAGTGTTTTGATCATATCTACAGCTTCATCTACATTTTTGCACTTATCCAGTAATATCCGTATTACCATCCAGAATCGCAAGCCTTCCTCCTGGGACATTATAAGAGGGATACCATTTGTCATTGTAACACATAAGCCCTTTTCATTAATACCATCAAGTCTTCCGAAGAGCAGAAGGCCAAAGCCCATATGAGCATAAACCCCTTCAGACCTTACGGTCAGAAGTTGTAAGTCATCATCTTTACTCCACTCATAGCTTCTTCCTGCATATATTTTGCCATCTGAGGTTTTTTGGGGAAGTACAGCGAAGTGTCCGCAATTACCATTGCTTACATGTGTAAAGCTGTAGTAAATAATTTCTTCTGGCGTACGGCCGAAGTAGTCGGCAAAGCCTCTCATCTCCTCATTAATATTGGAACAATACTTTTCAAATACTTCAATTGCTCGTTTGACATTATCAAGTGCAGCAGGTTTAATGAAATCATTTCCTTTGAAAAAGAACTCTGCTTGTTCAGGGAATTTATTTTTTACCAGCTCTGCTTCCTTCCTCCCAAGCTCATAAGGTGTCCCATCTAAAGTAACATGATTGAATGCTACTTCTATAGAATTGTTACTTGACATATAAACAATCTCCTTTCCAGATATCCTTGCTTTAACCTAAGCAAAGTATATCGATAGAAAGAATAATTGTTTTGATTAAACTTGCTATCTTTGTCATAATCAAATAATAAGATCTAATATATGTTATAGGGATTGAAGCTTCCACTCCCTATCAGAACTGCTTCAGCAGATTTGCCATTTCAATGGCTGTCACAGCAGCATCGTACCCTTTGTTTCCGGCTTTCGTACCCGCCCTTTCAATAGCCTGTTCTATGGTGTCAGTTGTCAAAACGCCGAATATTACAGGAATTCCAGTATCGAGGGATACCTTGGCTACGCCTTTGGATACTTCACTTGCAACATAATCAAAATGAGGCGTTGACCCTCTTATAACAGCTCCCACGCAAATTATTGCATCATATTTATCAGATGCAGCCAGCTTTTGTGCCACAAGGGGAATTTCAAAAGCACCGGGCACCCAGGCAATTTCAATATTAGTTTCAGCTCCTCCATGTCTCACAACTGCATCGATGGCTCCACTTAGTAGCTTGCTACCGATAAATTCATTAAAACGGCTTATAACTATACCAAACCTCAAGTCCTTTGCAATAAGATTTCCTTCATGAGTTTTAACTGTCATGTTTTTTTCCCTCCTGGTTTTTTATTTTATTTAAGATATCGGTATCACTTAATATGTGTCCCATCTTTTCCTTTTTTGTTCTCATATAAAACTCATTTACTTCATTGGCTTCTACCAGGATAGGTACCCTTTCCACTATCTCAAGGCCATATCCTCCCAATCCTGCTACCTTCTTCGGATTATTAGTCAGAAGCCTGATTTTTCTGACACCCAAATGGTATAGAATCTGGGCACCAATACCGTATTCCCGCAGGTCTGGGGCAAAACCCAGAAGCTCGTTTGCTTCCACCGTATCCTTCCCTTTATCCTGCAATTCATAAGCCCTGATTTTATTTACCAGGCCTATTCCGCGACCTTCCTGGCGCATATAAAGGAGAACTCCCCTTCCCTCGCGGCTGATCTGCCATAAGGCAGCCTCCAGTTGTTCTCCACAATCGCATCGTAGAGAATGGAAGGCATCACCAGTCAAGCATTCGGAATGTACCCTTACTAATATAGGTTCATCAGAGCCTTTGATATCTCCCTTTACAAGCGCTACATGGTGTTCACCGTTCACCAAATTTTCATAAGCGGCAATCATGAAGTCTCCGTATTTTGTGGGAAGCTTTGCCAGAGCAGCAGCCTTAACAAGCTTATCATTCTTTCTTCTATATTTAATCAGATCTGCTACAGTGATTATTTTCAGATCATATTTCCTGGCGAACTCCATTAACTCCGGCACTCTGGCCATAGTACCATCATCACTCATAACCTCACAAATTGCCCCGGCTGGACGCAAACCTGCCATTCTCGCAAGCTCCACAGCAGCTTCAGTGTGTCCCGAACGACTCAGCACTCCACCCTCCCTTGCAATCAGTGGGAAAATATGTCCCGGCCTGACAAAATCATTGCTTTCCGAAGCCGGATTTACCAACTCCCGTATGGTATTAGCCCTTTCAAAGGCTGATATTCCGGTAGTAGAACTTTTATGATCGACTGTAACAGTGAAAGCCGTCTTCATGTTCTCAGTGTTTCTCTCGACCATCAGATTGAGTTCCAGCTGTCGGGCACGCTCCTCTGTCAAAGGTGCACAGATCATCCCTTTTCCATGAGAGGCCATAAAATTTATACTCTCCGGAGTTACCTTCTCGGCAGCCATCAGAAGGTCTCCTTCATTTTCACGGTCTTCATCGTCTACCACTATAATGATTTTTCCCTGTTTGATGTCTTCTACAGCCTCTTCAATTGAATGAAACTTCATTTTCCAATCCTCCTTTTGGTATTTACTTACATTCTAAGCAAAGCCATTATCCTTAAGAAAATCCAAAGAGATAGATTTCTTAGGTTTTAATTCTGATTCAGGTACACTTATCCCCATAAGCTTTTCTACATACTTGCCCATTACATCACATTCAATGTTTATCACGTCTCCCACACTCCTGGCACCTAGAGTTGTATGTTTGGAAGTAACGGGAATCAGTGATATCCTGAAGCATTTCTCATCCACATGAGCAACGGTCAGACTTGCGCCATCAAGTGTTACTGAGCCCTTCATTACTATATATTTTAGAATATTATCCGGAGCTTCCACCGTAAGCCATATGGCATTATCCTCTTCAGCCCTTGCCGCAACCATTCCGGTCCCATCAATATGCCCCGTAACAATATGCCCCCCTAGCCTGTCTGACAATCGCAACGCTCTCTCCAGGTTTACTTTATCCGAAATATTCAGTTTATTAAGCCCCGTCTTTCTGATGGTTTCGGGCATGACATCGGCTGAAAACCAGTCTCCACCTAAATCCGCCACTGTAAGGCATATGCCGTTTACAGCAATACTATCTCCAACCTTTACATCATTCAGAATCTTTTGGCAGTGTATGGATAGCTTTATTGATAAACTTCCATGCACGCTTCCCTTAATAGTTCCTACTTCTTCTATAATTCCTGTAAACATAGCTCCCCTTTCACATATCCCTCTATCAGTACATCCTGGTCAAATCTGCTAATACTTAAGTCATATAGCTTAATGGCATCTTTCATAAACTTAATCCCTTCACCCTCTATAGGAGTTTTGGCATCTCTTCCTCCGATAAATTTCGGTGCTATGTAAAACATTACCTTGTCCACTATCCCTGAGTTTAAAGCAGCTGCATTCAGTCCTCCGCCTCCCTCCAGTAGCAAACTGTCAATTTCTAATTTGTACAATTCATCCATTAGTCTGGCAAGATCAACCTGCCCATCAGGCTTACCAAGCTTAAGAATGTTTACACCCTTGTCTGTGAGCTGTTTTTCTTTCTCACTGTCAATGGCTGATGTTGTAGCAAGTATTACACCCGCCGCGGATTCTACATTAATCACACGACTTTCAATGGGGATTCTACCCTTACTGTCAATAATGATTCTGACTGGGTCTTTACAGGTTTTGAGCCCCAGTCTTGTTGTGAGGCATGGATTGTCTTCCAATACTGTATTTACTCCCACCATAATAGCAGCAACTCTGTTACGAGTAATATGCACATGGTGCCTGGAGCTTTCTCCTGAAATCCACTTGGAGTCTCCGCAAGCTGAAGTTATTTTTCCATCCAAGGTCATTGCAGTTTTCATAATAACAAATGGTCTTTTTCGTACTATGTATTTAATAAATATTTCATTAAGCTTTCTTGCCTCCTGTTCAAGGACTCCAACAATTGTCTCAATACCGGCCTTCCTAAGCATGCCGATTCCCCTCCCGGAAACCTTGGGGTTGGGATCTTCCATGGCTACAATAACCTTGCTTATTCCGGCTTTTATTATTGCCTCGGCACAAGGAGGTGTCCTTCCATAGTGGGAACAAGGTTCGAGGTTTACATAGAGCGTCCCCCCCTTCACATCCTGCTTTGCGTTGTTGATAGCTGCAACCTCAGCATGGGCACCCCCGAATACTTCGTGATAGCCCTCTGCAATTATCTCCTCATTCTTTACGATTACTGCGCCTACCAGTGGATTGGGATTGGTGGTACCCCAGCCGCCTTTAGCAAGCTCCAAAGCTCTATTCATATAGTCTTCATGTATTCCCATAAAGCAAGCCCCCATATTTAACCATAATAAAATACAAAATCCCTGGAAGTAAACTACTCCCAGGGAACAAAAAAGCAAAATAAAACACACTTTCTTCCATCCAGACTGTACTGTCGGCTCCGGAATCTGACCGGATCTGCTTTCGCTCGCGGGCTCGCAGCCATGCTGCCTACCGCCGGTAAGGAATTTCACCTATCCCTGAAATGTTTATTACACATTATATTATTCAATTAATATGAATATAACATAACAGCTATTAGAATTCAAGGCTGTTTTTTCCATAAAAACGAAGAGCTTTTATATAGATTTATACGGTTCTACAGAATATTTGCTTCGAAAGTTTTCCAGAGATTTTTTTGTCCTTCAAAATATCTCGGCTAATCCTCTTTTATAAACAATGTCGGTTCTCCGGTGTATATGAGTGTTAATTTGTGCATTGCCCGCGTACAGGCAACATATAACAGCTTACGGTCATAATCAGTATGATAGGTTGTACTGTCAGCCGATAGAATTATTACTTCATCAAATTCAAGACCTTTAGACATTTGAATTGAAGTGACTGTAATACCTTTAGAAAATTTTTTGCTGTCAGGAGTGAGTAATTGTATTTCGTAGTCTTTTGGCAAGACTTCGGACAGCACATTATATAAAGCTTCAGCTTTGCTGTTAGTTTTCAGTATAATCCCCAAAGTACCATAACAGCTGTTTTGAAAAACCTCGATTTTTCCTATTAGCTTTATAAGTTTATCCTGGTAATCCTTGGTATAAATGATTTCAGGGGCATCTCCATGTCGCTCGATAGCTTCCAGAGCTACATCCTTCTGTATTCGACGTGCAAAACTGATAATTTCACAGCTGGATCTATAGCTTTTGTTAAGTTCAACAGTCTCGGCATTTACATAAACTCTTTTTAAATCGTTGAGAGAATTTGAATGATTAGGATTAATTGATTGCCCGAAATCTCCAAGTATTGTCTTTTTACAATTAAATATCTTATTTATTACAGCATACTGAGCAGGTGTATAGTCCTGCATCTCATCTATTACAACATGCTTTATAGATTGGCTTTCCTTCAAGCCTTCAAAGGCTGCATGAAAGTATAAAAACGGTGCCGCATCAGCCCATTCAAGAGTTCTCTTATCTGGCATTACGAATTTTTCAGGAGCTTTTATAGTCAGATAGAAGTCTTTATATAGCGCTAAAGTATTTTTGTATTTATACATATCAACTAATTTACTATAAATGACTTTTTGCTTTGGTAATTCATCTCCCCAATGGTTGTCAACAATAAACCTCTCGTATATATCTACAGCCACCTCCTGCAGACGCCTTTTAACCGGATAGTTCTGATACGCATTATAACGGGTGAGAACCCATTCTTTGGCAGCTTTAAATCTGCCGAATTCAATGTCAACCGGCTCAAAGCATGTGATAGCTACTTGTTTTAGATATTGATCCATTTTATAAACGAAATCGATTCCTGATTTAAACCTAACCCTTTCGGCCCAGGCACAATCATCAACCCCAAGGGGATCTCTATCGGGTTGAATTCTAATTATTCCAGCCAATTGAATATCACAAATATCTGTAAAGCTCATTTCATAAATCGGCTCTTCCCCCAACTCCGGTAAAACATTGGATATATAGTCTGCAAACACCTTGTTAGGTGAAAGTATAACCACATTATCAGCCGATAAGGTTTCCTTGTTACGATACAGTAAATATGCTATACGATGTAAGGCAATGGATGTTTTGCCCGAGCCAGCAACCCCTTGAATAATCAGAGTATCAGCATGTTCATTCCGAATAATACGGTTTTGCTCTCTTTGGATGGTAGCAATAATAGTCTTCATCTTTTCATCGGAAGTTTGACTCAGTTCCCTTTGTAGGACATCATCCTGGATGTTAATATTACTTTCCAGAATGTATTCCATCGTTCCCATTGATATTTTAAACTGTCTTTTACGGGTCAGTTCTCCTTCGACTCTGCCTACAGGAGCATTATACCCTGCCCGACCCACCTCGCAATCATAAAACATGCTTGATACAGGCGTTCTCCAGTCAAAAATTAATATTCTGGTTTTATCTGTATCTGTATAGGTATATCTTCCAATGTAAAAAACCGAAGTTTCCCGGTCTCCATCTTCAAGAAAATCAATCCGTGCAAAGTACGGAGAATCCAACAACCTGTTAATTCGTTCTCGCATTTGTACCGCCAGAACCCCTGCTCTTTCAATTTGATTCATTGCTAATTCATTCTGAAATATCTCCTTTGGGTCTATTTCATTGCGATATTCTGCAAGATAGCGTTTTGAATTCATATATTCCATATTATAACGGTCGACTGTATCAGCATGGGTCTTTAAGGTGTCAATCAGTTTTTCTCTGATTTCCTCAAGGTGAGTGATTTCATCAGGAAATTTAAGGTGTATGTCTGAATCTTCCTGACTGCTTCTGATGTGTGAAAGAGTTTTGTCTCGTATATGTTTATCATTTACAAGGGGCCTGTCCATAATCACTCTTGCCTCTCTTTCTCTCTCTTTGAATTATCATTTTCTGCGTAGGGTAGCCAAATTCAGTCAGCAGCTCTGCTTCGGCAAATCCAAACTCTTTCAGGGCCTTCCGGTAGCCGGTATCCGCCTTATCCCCCTCGCGGAATGTGGTTATAGTAATATTTTGATGTTCTAGGAGTTCTGAGATTGCCTTATTTAAAAAAGCTCTTGCAATCCCCTGTTTTCGAAAAAGAGGATGAACTCCCAGAAAATCAATACTCCCCGTAGTATAAGAAATCATCATTATTCCAATTGCAAAATCACCCTCTGTCATTATCAGAGCTCTTTTTTCGTCAATGCCCTGTCTGAGCACTTTTATGTACTCCTCCTCAATGAGGTTCGGAAATCCATCGATAACAAGCCGCACCAGGTCCATCCATATAGGAATATCCTCCTTTGCTGCAAACCGTAATTCTCTTCTTGACTTCTTTTCTTTAAAATGCAGATCAGGATGCTTGTCGAATTTATACTCCAACTGCAATGGGTAAAACACCTCATTCCTTCTATACTGTAGTGGAGCTTGCTTGTACATAGCCTTAAATATGTTTGTAAATGCCTGCTGGCTTGTATACCCTGCTAGTAATGCAATATCCAAAATAGTTTTTTCCGAAAAAACCAAAAGCTTTGCCGCCTCAGTTAGCTTTCGGCGCTGTATATAATCATGTATTGTCAGTCCGACCATATCAGTAAACATGCGGTGAAGATGATATTTCGAATAATGGACTGCCTCTGCAACTATATCCAAATCCATTTTCTCGGTCAGATGTGTCTCAATATAAGCAATTGCCGATATAACATTTTCCAGGCTATTCATAACAACCTCCTTCCCAAAGATATTATAGCAGGCTATAAAAAAATGTTTTAATAAATCTTGCGTTTTTTGTACCTCCAGCCACAATTTGTTCCACACTTTCATGACAAAGTTAAGTGCCATACTCGGCACACAATAGAAAAGGCATCAGATCCTTCTTCTGACACCTTTTAGCCTATTACCTAATCATCAAGTCTGAATTGTTATGCCAGACTGTACCCGGTTAATTTATTTTACAAACAATTTCTGCTGCTCCGGCATAAGGTTTCAAAACCGAATCATTTCCGTCTTTTCCCACATCCGCATTAACAGCCTTTATAACTGTTTCATTTATTAGCCGTATACTATAAGCTTTCTTTGCACTCACTTTTATTATAATCTCTCCGGCTTTCTTAGCAATGCAGACTTCCAGGTCCTTTTCACCGTTCATACCATATACAACCGTTCCAGTTGCTTTATCTTCCAATAATTCATAAACTCTTAACTGAACCCCGTCTGCATAATCATAATCTGCCTTATCATCACATAAGCCTGATGCAATTACAGAATTCTCCCTTACCATAAGGGGGATGCTTAAGTAACTGTGTTTCTCTTTTATCCATCTGGAGCCTTCGGTTTTTTCACCTGTAAAGTAATTGGTCCAGGTTCCAGCAGGCAAATAATATTCAGCAATGCCGCTGTCATTAAAGATTGGTGAGACCAGTATGGAATCGCCTAACATATACTGCTTATCCAGGTAATGACAGGTTCTGTCTTCGGTGAAATCCAAAACCATACTTCTCATAGTAGGAACACCTGTCTCAGAGGTTTCAACAGCAGCTTTATACAGATATGGCATAAGCTTTGCCTTTAGCTTGGTAAAGAAACGCACTACATCTACTGCTTCCTCATCATAAACCCACGGAACACGGTAGGATGTACTGCCGTGCAGACGGCTGTGAGAGGATAGTAGTCCAAATGCCGCCCAACGTTTATATACATCCGGAGTAGAAGTATGTTCAAAGCCTCCGATGTCATGACTCCAATAGCCAAAACCGGACATCATCAGAGATAGACCACCCCTCAGGCTCTCTTCCATGGACTCGTAATCTGACCAGCAATCTCCGCCCCAATGTACAGGGAATTTCTGACCGCCTACAGTTGCAGATCTGGCAAATAAAATCGCTTCACCCTTACCGCGTTTTCTCTCTAACAGCTCATATACTACCTTGTTATACAGGTATGTATAGTAGTTATGCATTTTAACAGGATCAGAACCGTCATGATATACCACGTCGGTTGGAATTCTCTCACCAAAGTCTGTTTTAAAGCAGTCAACGCCCATATCCAGCAATACCTCCAGTTTATGGCTGAACCACTTACAGGCTTCGGGGTTTGTAAAGTCTACTATAGCCATGCCCGGTTGCCACATATCCCATTGCCATACATTTCCGTTCGGGCGTTTTAGGAAATAGCCCCCCTCCACTCCCTCTTTAAACAGTGTGGATTCCTGACCTATATATGAGTTAATCCATACACAGATTTTTAATCCTTTTTCTTTCAGTCTCTTAATCATACCAACGGGGTCAGGAAATACACGGCTGTCCCAAGTAAAATCAGACCAGCAAAAATCCTTCATCCAGAAGCAGTCAAAGTGGAACACTCTCAAAGGGATTCCTCTCTGCAGCATTCCGTCTACGAATCCAGTAACAGTCTTTTCATCGTAATTTGTAGTAAAGGAGGTAGATAACCACAGACCAAATGTCCAAGGTGCAGGCAGAGCTGGCTTGCCGGTAAGATCGGTATATCTGGTCAAAACCTCTTTCATTGAAGGTCCATTAATAAAAAAGTAATCAAGACTTTCACCTGAAACACTAAAGCCTACCCTCGTTACATGCTCCGAGCCAACTTCAAAGGAAACCTGCTCAGGATGGTTAACAAACACTCCGTAGCCTTTGTTGGTTATGTAAAATGGTATATTCTTATAGGACTGTTCTGTTGAAGTACCCCCATCTGCATTCCAGCTATCCACGGACTGTCCGTTTTTTACGAAAGGAGTGAAACGTTCCCCCAGCCCATACACCAGTTCCCCCACCGATAAACTCAGCTGCTGGCGCATGTAGGCATTATCCTCTGCACCGTCATCATATGCTAATCCCTTCCAGTCGGTCTTCATATATGCCAAATCTCTTACTACACTCTTAGTCAGCAGTTCTCCGTCTCTTTCATATGTCATCGACCAGTTTTGTTTTGTTATAATCAATTTTAAACTTCCGCTTGAGACTATAATTTCGGTCTCATTTTCCACCGCCTGAAAACAGCTATCTTTACCGAAGCTTAATTCAAACTCAGGGCTTTTTGCTGCAATCCCCATATAATGATAAATTTGAACTCTTATGACTTCTTTCACAGGTGAGGAGATTTTGATTGTCAGATTCACTCCTCCCAGTGTATCTCCCCGATGATTAATACGATAAGTGGGAGCACATAGGGTAATATAGTCCTTTTCTATCTTCGAGTAATATACTTGCTGAGGCGTGAAGCATTCAGTACCTTTTTTTTGCAACCAGCATCCATTGCTAAATTTCATTATGAATCATGCTCCTTTCCGATATGACTTAACTGTAATTATATTACACAGTTTAACAATCGTATACCTGAATTTTTCTAGTATATTCACTTACATTTTGAGTGTTTTCTATCTGCTTAATCAATGATAAGCTATGGTTGCATACAGCTGAAAAATATACCGAATTGACGTACATTCCTTATTTTACTATAATATGGTAAGAACCTTATTTCTCATTAAAAAGGAGTATATTATTGTGAAGATATTTACCGCTTTTCGTAAGGTATTCCTTAAGACACAGGTAAAAAAACAATTATATTTTATATATTATAGTGCTATTCTAATACCAATACTAATCATAGGCTTTTTCCTGATACTTTATACCAGAAAACTACTATTGGATCATTATCAGAACCAGGTTGAAGCAGACAACTCTCGTGTCAAATCCATCATGTTTGATGTAACGACCTCAGCCTATAATATATCAGATGAAATATTTAATGATAAGGATTTGCGTAACCTTCTGGCAACCCGCTACAGCAGTAAGCAGGAGGCCGACAGAAGCTGTATTAACTATACCAAGGTGAATAATTATACAATTAGAAATACTTTTATATCCTCCATCGAAATATATACAATCAATCCTACAATATACAAGTACGCTTCAATAATTCCCGTTACAAAAGAGATAGCAAAAACAGACTGGTATCAGCATGGAATCCAACATGCCGATATAACCTGGAGATGTTATACTTCAGTTGACAGCTGGAATAATTCCTCTCAGGAATTAAGCCTAATGAGAAGGATACCAATTATAGCAACAAAAGAATATGCTGTCCTGGTAATAAAAATCAGCAATAATTACCTAAAAAACAGGATCCAGCGCAACTCATTATTTAACGCGGTTTCAGTTAATAAAGACCCGGTATTTTTCAGTACCCAGCGGAATTTATCCGGTCAATTCCTTCCAATACCTATCGATTATGGTAAAAGTCAGTATCAATTTTCCGGTCCGCTGTCCTATGATGATAGAAAGAGTATTGCCAATATTTCAACACTCCTTCCGTACTCGTCCAAAGACCGGATTTATATAACAACATTGGATTTTGCCGCTCTGCCTGACGTAAACAATATAATTTTATTATGTACTGCCACAATTATATTAGGTTCAGCTTTGCCTATTGTATTTATTGTTCAGTTTACAAATAAGTTCAGTGCTCGTGTTATTACACTCCGCGGGGAGATGCACAAGGTTAGCAGAGGAGATTACCACATTATTGACGATTTTAAGGGGGAGGATGAAATATCTGAAGTATATTCCGATTTAAAAGTTATGATCAATAGCATACAAGAGATGGATGCCAGAATGTATGAAGCAAAGTTGCAGGAGCAGGTGCTAAAAAACCAACAACAGAAGATGGAGTTTAAGATGCTGGCCAGTCAAATAAACCCTCATTTTCTATATAATACATTGGAAACTATACGAATGAAGGCGCTTACCGAAGGTAATCCTGAGGTAGCCAATGTAATTAAGCTTTTGGGCAAATCCATGCACTACGTTTTGGAAAACACAGGCACCTCATCTACAACATTGAAAAAGGAATTGGATTACATATCAATTTATTTAACCATACAGAAGCTGAGATTTAATGACCGGGTAAACTATACCCTACATGTTGCAGACGACATGATTTTGGAGGACTATCAGATTCTCCCGCTTCTATTACAGCCTATTGTTGAGAATGCCATCCTTCACGGTCTTGAGGGTACTGAAAACCGTGGACAGATTGTTATTGAAGTTAAAACAAAAGGTGATGAGCTCTTACTGATAGACATCTCCGACAATGGTCTTGGCATGACCAAGGAAGAATTGGACGAACTGAGCGATAGTATTAACGAGCGTAATAAGAAATCCACATCTAGTATCGGACTTTACAATATTAATCAAAGAATCAAATTATTTTATGGAGAAGCTTATGGGATGACAATTGAGAGCAGTCCGCTGGAAGGAACTCTGGTATCCCTTACACTACCTTTGCACAACGTAATGGAGGAAGATGATGAAGTTATTTATCGCAGATGATGAATCAATAATTTGTGAGGGACTAAAATGTGTTATCAATTGGAAGGAGCTTGGGTTTACATTATGCGGGGAAGCCAATAACGGAGAAGATGCGCTGAAGGGTATAATTGAGTTAACTCCTGATCTGGTACTGTTGGATATACGTATGCCCAAGCTTCAAGGAACCGAAATTGTACAGCTTGCCAGGGAACAAGGCTTTAAAGGTCATTTTATAATATTGAGCGGCTTTTCCGATTTTAGATATGCCCAAACAGCTATTCGTTACGGCGTTGAATTTTATCTTACAAAACCTATTGATGATGACGAGTTATACCGTGCTGTAAGTACTGTAAAAGAGAACATACTTAAAGAACGTATGGATGCCAGTAAGATGAATCATTTCCGTGAAAAGGCAAAGTATACTGTTCTGCGTGATATACTGCTCAATTCGGGAGGTATGGCAAATATCAGCCTTGGAGAGTTTAACCTTTCAGCAACTATTTATCAGGTTGTAATTTATGAGAATTACAATCAGGATACTCATAACCTCACTTACGATTTTGCAGATCTGTTAAGAGTAGCTAATCAGGATAACAGGTCCTTTGAGCATATTAAGATACATGAGAAGGATATCATCCTCCTAAAAGGAGAATTTGCTCTGAACCAATTTCGGGATTTTCTGAAGCATTACGATAAAAGTCTGCAGAAAGGCTCTCCTCTCGATTCACTATTTATTGCCTATGGCCGTGAGGTAGGTAAAATAGAAGATATTCATTATTCCTATGAAGATGCCCTGAGCCTTATGAACCGTCGTTTCTTCTGTGAACAAAATCAGCATGCAATCGGGTATGAGCAGCTTCCTAAATTTGATAACAATATTCTTGAAATAAATGAAAAAGAAACGAATGAGTATTGTAAGCTGTTATGCAGCTATATTCAGAGCTATAACCGAAGAATGATAGCAGATACGCTTTTTAAGCTTGAAAAGATTTTATATTCAGCTAAGGTTGATTTAGCCAGTATCAAGCTGTTTTTGACCGATATTTATCTTCAGATTAAAGAAACCATAAGTCATATTTACAGCACTACAAACATCCCTTTTCCAACAAACTCCTCGGTAATTGATCTTATAGACCGGAAATACTACCTGTATGAAATCATACTTTTCTTTTCGGAACAGTTTGAAATGATAATTAATGCTATAGGCAATTTCACACGTGAAAGTGTACTTGACGATATAGTTTACTATATTGACCACAATTATAGAGATAATATAAGGCTGGAAACCATAGCCCCCTTGTTTGGGTATAACAGTTCATACCTCGGCAAGATATTTAATAAAAAAGTGGGTGAAAGCTTTAATTCCTATATCGATCGTGTAAGAATCAACCATTCCAAAGAGCTTTTACTGCAAAAGAATCTAAAGGTTTACGAAATATCAGAACTTGTAGGCTATAAAAATGTTGACTATTTTCATAAAAAATTCAAAAAGTATATAGGCGAAAGCCCCGCTGAATTCCGTAAAAGAAATAATACATAACAAACAAATCAATTTATTTTGATTTTGAATACTACCGGCGTATTACTTCTGACAGTTTTAGTCTGCAGAAATAGTCCCTCAGTGTTTCTTGTCCAAACAGGAGTTTCGTTAAAGCCAAGAATACTAATTGCTGATATAATGCCATGGAACTCCGGAACATTTTGATTGGTCGATTCCGCCAGAGATATGATTGTCAGCTTTCCGTCCTCGGGATATTTCATAACCGCGGCATACAGGCAATCTCCTCTTACTGTAAAACGAAAGTCCTCACTTGTGTATACCCTGGATTTATTATCTGTAAACTGTCCTTCAATTTCCTTTGTTGGACCCTCGGAGGATTTACGCCACACCTTGCTGTCATATATTGCTTCACCATTTACTTTTAGCCAGACACCAATATCCCTTAGTATTCCCGCATCTTTCTCAGGGATGGACCCATCCGCTCTGGGGCCGATATTTAAAAGCATATTACCATTCTTGCTGACAATGTCGATCAGGTCACAAATTATTTCGGTGGAGGTCTTGTAATCCAGCGCATCGGTATAACACCATGAATTCCTTGCTATCGCCGTATCTGTCTGCCAGTAATATGGCTTAGGATCAGCAAATTTCCCACGTTCCACATCAACGATTCCGGCTCCAAACATCAGCGCATCGTGCTTGTAACATACTGCAACTCTTTCTCCCCATTCTAGGCCCCGATTGTAATAATATGCTGTCAGCTTACGCAGGTATGGTTTAAATGCTGCATGCTGAACCCACCAGTCAAAATAAAGTATACTGGGCTTGTATCGATCAATAATTTCACAGGTTCGGATCAACCAGTCCTGCAGAAATTCATCTGTCGGATATGGTTCGCTGAACAGAGCCTGGTTGTCCGGTTCCGGCATTGCAGGCCAGTAAAAGTCTCCACACTTTAAAGGTTCCTTTATATCACTGTCAATGTTCTTGCCATGGCCCATGAAAAACCAGTGTTCCGCGCGGTGTGAGGAAGTACAGAAAACAAGCCCTTCACGTTCAAGAGCCTCCTTTAGTTCTCCAAGTACGTCTCTCTTTGGCCCCATTTCATATGCATTATACCTGCTAATTGAACTTTTGTACATTTGAAAACCATCGTGATGTTCCGCCACCTGAAAAACATACCTTGCTCCCGCCTCCTTAAATATTTTAACCCATTCTTTAGGGTCAAACCTGTTTCCGGTAAACATGGGTATGAAGTCCTTATAGCCGAAATCCCTCTGTGGACCGTAAGTTTTAATATGATGTTCATATGCAGGCATTCCTTGTATATACATGTTTCTGGAATACCATTCATTGGAGTATTCAGGAACACTGTACAGGCCCCAGTGAATAAAAATCCCAAACTTGGCTTTTTTATACCACAGGGGTACATCAAAATCCGTCAGTGAATTCCAATTGTCTTTATAAAATCCTTTTTCAATTACTTCATCTATAATTCTTAAGTATCCCTTCATATATGCCTCCTGTTCCGAGTCGTGCCATAATGAATCATTTCAAAAAAACTTCCCAACCGGATGATTTATTTTATATAAACCCAGGTTGGGAAGTTCTTTCTTAACTTTTATCGGTATATTTATTTAGATGCAGCTACAGCTGCTTCTCTCGCAGTATTCTGATCCTTGGCATTCTTCATGTCAACTTCCAGTACCTTGTCATAGCCCAGACCCTTTACTGTCTCCTGCATTTCTTTCTGCAGGCTCTTGAATTCAGCTTCATTTGCAGCAAACACCATTTTCCAGGAATACTCAATAATAATGGCCTTGCACTGTCCTCTTAATGCTGTGATTTGTGAATCTTCAGCAGGTGCTATATAATTACATCCCGGTGCAACCAACACCTGATTCTTGTTCTTTAAGTATTCAAGAGTAGTTTTAGCACCCATCTTGGTTTGCCAGTCTATATCAAGAGGTGTTTTATTGGCTTCCAGCACTGACTCCCATAATGTATAGTTATAGGGGAAATTAGTATTTGGATTGATATCACTTGGTAAAACTGTCGGGAAGTTCAACGCGGATACTCCATCCTTCCAAGTTCCACCGCCCCATTCTTGTGGAACAACAGTATTTCCGCCTTCATAGAATGCTTTCTTTCCAAAGTCTGTTAACACAGGCTTACCATTTTCCATTTTCCAGGTTAAACCTTCAGGGCCACTTGCATTTGAAGTTTGGGCAGCAGAAATCAGAACTCCTTCAGGTGAATACAACCAGTCAATAAAATCTGCCAATCTTTTTGGATCCTCAGCTTTGCTTCCGATTCCCATAAATGTTTTGTTGCCAACAGGCGTGCAACCGTATGAGAAAATTTTCATATCATCAATTGGTGCAACCATAAAACCTATACCCGCTTCTTTATTTTCAGGTGTGTTAAAAGCTGACTGACCCAACCATGGCCATGGAGAATATAATATCTGTCCGTCCTGATATTTTGTATACATAGTATCGTAATTCTGTGTTGTTGATTCAGGATCAACGAGCCCTGCCTGGTTTGCATCAAAGTAGAACTTCAGAACCCTGTTGTACATTGAATTTGGATCGATAATACTCTGATAATCCGAACCATCTGCTTTTGCCAACACAAAGCCCACTTCGTCATATCCATAGAAGCAGGTAGGCTGCTTTGCCGTACACATCATATTACCATCCCAATCCTTGAATAAGGAGATAGCGTATGTCCTCTTCCCTGTCTTACTAGTTGGAACTGCCTTCTGCATGTCTTTGAAAACCGTAATCATATCCTCTAAAGTCTTGATTTGAGGATACCCGACAGCTTTATAGGCATCCCAACGGACATACGGACCAAATGTCAGATCGAGGCCTTCAGATGGGTTGGTAGCCGGCTGTTCGGATACTGATGAAGGAATTCCGTATATTGCATCACCTTCAACCATGTTATTTAGTGAATCTATTGCAGCCTTATATTTCATAATATTCTTTCTCTGTGAGAATAATTCGGTAACGTCATACAGTAAGCCTGCTGTAACAGTATCCTGCATTCTGCCGCCTTCAGCTCCAATGATTATCAAGTCCCCCAGTTCTCCTGCGGCAGAACGGGTTTGGTACAAGGTCTCTCCGCCGCCGGCAACATTAGGTGCAATTATATTAAGCTCCATGTTGAATTTCTCTTTTACGATTTTAGCATACCAGCCTGACATAATTCCCTGATAGTTTGCCAAACTGTCAAATACGTCAAATGTGATGAACTCAGGGTATTTAGCTGCTCCTGTAGCATTACTGTCTGCCGATACCGCTGCAACGCTGCTTTTTGCAGAGCTATCTGCTGTCTTTTCCTTGTTGCTCCCACAACCACCTAACATGGATGTTACTAATATTACAGATAGTAACAAGCTTACTAACTTCTTTTTCATATCATATCCTCCCTTAAAATACATATAATCAGCAAAATAAATAAATTAGCATATTACCATTTTACTTATTTTGATCTGCCTAATTTAACCTTTGACCGATCCGATCATAATACCCTTTACAAAATATCTTTGAAATAACGGGTAAACAAACAAAATAGGTAATACTACAATAACCGTAACTGTCATTCGTACTGATGTAGGTGTCTGCTTGGTTGCCAGGGTCATTACATCGCTGTAAGATCCTATGCTGTTCATAATTAATGCTTTTAAAGAATTTGCCTGATTGATGTAACAATACAGCAAATACTGCAGAGAATATAGTTTTTGGTCGGTCACATAAATAAGAGTATCCTGGAAAGAGTTCCACTGCGTAACCGCTGAAAAGATTGCAATAGTTCCCAAAATTGGCTTGCTTGTAGGCAAAATAACTTTTATAAAAACTGTAATAATACCTGCTCCATCTATTTCGGCAGCTTCCTGAAGTGACATTGGAATGGATTCCACATAGGTTTTTGCAAGAATGATATTAAAGGGCTGTACAATAAGTGGAATGATGTAAACCAAAAAATTATCGGTTAGATGCAAATTTTTCATAGTAATAAACATTGGTATTAATCCTGCATTAAAATACATCGTAATGATAATGAAGCGATACCAGAACTTTCTTCCCCACATCTTCTGTTGAGTGAACATAAATCCTAAAAAGGCAGAAGCTAATACAGTCAGTACTGTACCTATAACTGTCCTTGCAAGAGAGACCCCTGCTGCAGTCATTAGGCCCTTTATTTTGAATACTTCTATATAGTTTGTAAAGTGTACCTGATCCGGCAGGAAATTTATTGCCCCGTTTGCACTTAAATCATTTGAACTGATAGTATTAATTATCAGGTAGTAGAACGGGTAAGCACAAATCAAGCTATATATTCCGAAGAATGTGTAGTTTTCTATCTTGAACAATATGTCAGACTTCATTTTATTCTTTTTGGCTATTACCTTCATGTCATTTTCCTTCCTGAATTAGGGTTATACTATAGCTTCTCCACGGACTTTCTTGGATACTAAGTTACATACTGCCAGCAGAGTAATGCTGACTATACTCTTTAACATACCGATTGCTGTCGCCATTGATGGGCTCCTGCCCATAATACCGATGTTGTAAACGTATAAGTCAAGAACCTGAATATGTCCTTTATTAAAGGAGTTTTGAAATACATAGTATTGATCCAGACCGTTGTTGAGAAAATTAGCTATTGAAAGCAGTACTAAAACAAAGAATGTAGGAAGTAAAGCTGGTAATGTAATATGTATCATTAGTCTGAAGCGTCCCGCACCATCCACCCTTGCTGCCTCGTATAGTTCCTGGTCGATGCCGGCAATTGCAGCCAGATACATAATAGCTCCCCACCCCAAACCTTTCCAGGTAGACCATAGCAACATGGCAATCCATGTGTGTGAGTCTCCGTCCAGAAATTTAATTGGCTGTGTTATAAAGCCATAATTAATAAGGAATGTGTTAACCATACCAGTAGAGGAGAACAGACTGAATGCTACCGAGAAGACCATGACCCAGCTTATAAAGTTTGGAAGTGTGGTCAATGTCTGCACTATATTCTTATACCATTTACTTTTTATTTCGTTTAAGAACATAGCAAAAAATACTGGCAAAAAAGAAGTTGCCAATGTGAGTCCACTTATGGCAAAGGTATTAGTCATTACCTTCAGAAGTTGTTTAATCTGCGTCGAATTGGTAAACAGCATTTTAAACCATTCCAGCCCTACAAAATCACATTGTGATAATTTGAGGGGCGGCTTATAGTCAAAAAAGGCATACACCCAACCGTGCAGCGGAAAATAGGAAAAAGCAAAGGATAGCATTAAAAATGGTAATATGTATAAAAACATTTTTAATCCCTGAATATTTTTCTTTTTATGCTTTTTCTGAAAACTAGATGTCTCTATTTCTAATGAATGCTGCATCTTAACCTCCTACTGTCAGTGTGCGGTCAGTTATTGGAATTGATTGATTTCAGGAAAATGTTATCACTTTTTACAATCTATTTGTACCGTAAATTTTCCATATATTTTATAGTATAAATTGCATCTTCCAAGGAATGTAAAAGGCTTTAATGATTGACCGACTTCCTGTTATTTGGTGTAAGTACGGTGATTCATGATAAAGGGATAAAAAATTCAGATACAAAAAAGCAGCCATCAAAGAGTTACTTTGGTGGCTGCTTGGAATTACGATCAGATTCTTATAGCTAATTTTAGCTACAGCCGGATCAAACAGCATTGAACATTGAGTGGGAAACCTACTGTTAGTCTGCACGGTGTTTTCATGAGTAGGCATTCCATCATCATAAGAAAAGTTTCAATATGTGAATTAATGTAGTGTCTTGGCTTTTATGTACCTGTTGCTTCCAAGACCTCATAATTATTCGTTCTTATCTTCCCTAACCAGCTTAACCATTTGCTGCTTTTCTTCGGGAGATAAGGTATCAATTATATAGTTACGGCTTTTTACCCGAATCTCGCTATTTTCTAGTTTAATTTCATTTTCCGCCCTCTCGATTTCGGCTTTTAGTTCTCTGGCAGACAGCAAGGCACAGCCTGACCCCCGAATAATAACCTGCTGCAAGCCATCGGAGGTCGCAACTGTTATATTGTATTTTTTCTTATTATCGTGGGCAAATTTCTCGATATACTGGTCAGCAGTTTGTGCCTCCCTGGTATAAACCACGTGTATCGTATTATAGTCGAAGACCTCCTCAAGGTGTCCCTGGACACGGTAAGCATCAAACACTACAATTATCCGGTATTTACGAATTCCTTGGAAATTGCTAAGGGAGTCTAGCAATTTTATTCTGGCACCGTCCATATTGTTATCTGCCAATCCTCTCAGGTCTGGCCATGCATAAATAATATTATAACCGTCCACAAGCAGATAATCTTCCTTTATCTCCTTCTGCCTGGCATTAAAGTCATTCTGAACAGGCTCATAATATCTTTTAACTGGTTTTTGAGGTCTTTTCCATACAGACTTCCTCCCCTTGTTTGCATTGGAAGCTCTATTTATAATCAAATCAATCTCTTCCGGACTGACATAACTCTCTTTACTCTGTAACGCCTGATTTGGGGTTGTTCGTTGAGGCTGCTCCTTTTCTTTATCAAAATAGCTTTCAACATGCATATATTCCTTTACCCTGTCCCACTCTACCAGAAATCCTGTACCATGGGAGCAAAATACAGATCCGGCAGGGTTTCCGAGGTCCCTCTCAGAATCATATCCTATTTCGGCTATGACTTCCTCTGCATTATGGCAGGGCTCATAGCCTTTCAAACTGTAAAATAGCCTGCCAAATCCTTTTGTATACGCAGTTACCTCCATCTGATAATTCCGCATTGCAGTAACTGGAGCACTTCCTGTGAGAACTGCCGTCTCACCGTCTGATTGGGCTATTTCACATTTGCCATACATTTTTTCAATATCAGTCATAGCCCTGCCAACCATCTTTTCAGGCAGTTCCAGCTGAAAGCTGTAATAGGGCTCCAGCAATACCGATCGGGCCTCCTTCAGGCCCTGACGAACGGCACGATAGGTTGCCTCTCTGAAATCGCCCCCCTCAGTATGCTTATTGTGAGATCGGCCCGAGACCAATGTTATTTTCATATCAGTTATAGGCGAGCCTGTCAGTACACCTCGATGAATCTTTTCCTCCAAATGTGTCAAAACCAGTCTCTGCCAGCTTTTCCCCAGAATTTCTTCACTGCATACTGTACCAAACTGCAGTCCGCTTCCAGACTCGCCCGGTTCCAACAACAGATGTACCTCTGCGTAGTGTCTCAAGGGTTCAAAATGCCCGACACCCTCAACAGTATCTGAAATGGTTTCCTTATACAGAACCCTTCCCGCATCAAAATCTACTATAATACCAAAACGGCTTTGTATCATGCTCTGCAGAATTTCAAGCTGAACCTCTCCCATTATCTGGACTTGTATTTCCTGTAGCTGCTCATCCCACACAATTTGGAGCTCCGGCTCTTCCTCTTCTATTTGCCGCAGCTTGGGTATCATTACTCTTGGGTCACAGCCCTCGGGCAGAATAATCCGGTAAAAAAGTACTGGCTCCAATACAGGTGCCTCGGCTGCCTTCTCCGCACCGAGACCTTCCCCCGGCCTGGTTTGGGTAAGGCCTGTCACTGCACAAATTGATCCCGCCTCAAGCTCATTCACTGCGTCGTATTTTTGTCCGGAATAAATACGAATTTGGTTGATTTTCTCTTCTCGCCCATTACTCTTAAAAACATCCTTTACCCGCAGCTTTCCTCCTGTGAGCTTCAGGTGTGTAAGACGTGTTCCCTGATCGTCCCTTGTTATTTTAAATACTTTAGCACCAAATTCATCAGTGTAGTGCGGAATTATGGTATACCTTTCCACACCCTGCATAAATTGTTCAATACCTTTCAATTTTAAGGCTGAACCGAAATAACAAGGAAATACCTTACGGTCCCTGATAGCTTTTTTGATCAGCATGGCATCAATCCCGCCTGTTTTTAAATAGCTTTCCATTATTAGTTCATCACACATGGCTAGCTGGTCGTAAAAGATATCAGGTTCTGTCATGTCGAAATCAACTGCACCGTCATCTAACTGCTTTTTTATTTCTTTTATAAGCTTAACCCTATCGGCGCTAATCTGATCCATCTTGTTTACAAATATGAATACAGGAACCTTATACCTGTCAAGCAGACGCCATAAGGTTTTAGTGTGTCCCTGAACTCCATCAGCACCACTGATAACCAAAATGGCGTAATCCAGCACCTTGAGTGTTCTTTCCATTTCAGCAGAAAAATCCACATGACCCGGAGTATCCAACAAGGTAATCTCTTTATCTCCCAATTCAAACAACGCCTGCTTTGAGAAAATAGTTATTCCTCTTGCCTTCTCCAATTCATAGGTATCCAAATACGCATCCTTATTGTCCACTCTGCCCAGTTTTCCTATTTTCCCGCTCAGGTATAGTAAACTTTCCGATAATGTTGTTTTGCCTGCATCCACATGTGCCAATATCCCAATAACCAATTTCTTCATTAACCGGTTTCACAATCCTTTATATATCAACAGTTTTGATAACCAAATACAGTAAAATTCCCTGTCAGCTAACTTATATTACGATGATAACAGCAGGCAGAGAATTTTACAATAATATCGAGTACCATATTTATAATGTAATTTTTACATAATGTTTTTTTCCAAAGTCAGGAATTTAAGGGATACAAGGGATACACATGATTATACTATATGTTTGATAACAGAAATTTTATAGCAGAATTATATACAAGGTATTATGTTACTTTTTAATAGTGTTTAACCTTATTCGCTTCTGCCATACCAATCCTGGTCATAAATAAGTGTACCCTTCTGCAAAGTTCATACACTATTAATACTGCTATATAAGATAATAATACTACAAGCAGATATTTCACGAATATATGAATTTTTAGCTTACTGAATAACAGGGTAAAAAGAGTGACAGGAAAAAAGTGAAATATATAAATTTTAAAAGAAGCCCGGCTAAGATATTGAATCACCTTGCCTGGTTTGTTGAAACGAGCTTTTCCTATGTTTATTAGAAAAATTATGGCAGAGCATTCGTAGGTACCTTTGGTAACCGCCCATAAGGGGGCCAGATATAATTCATCAGAACCCATCACCTGCCATTTGATGTTAACATAAAACAGTACAGTCAGCGACACCATGAAGCAAATGATTGAGGGCCTCAAGTATTCTTTGAGTTTTTCTCCTATGCGCTCATCAGCCGCAAAAAGGTAACCAAAAATGAACACACTGAGATACACAGCGTCATTTGCCCAGTCAAACACCAGCGTCTGAACCCCATGGAAAAAAGGTCGTAATAATAATTCAAAAATAATAATCACCGCAAATGGCAGCAGTAGACGGTGACCTTTGACCAAAAAGCTTCCTATCCTTTCTATGTGTCTTTTATCAATCTTCCATAGGTTAAAAAGTGGAATACACAGCATGGAAAAGACAAACAGATATAAAATAAACCATAGATGTCCATAACCAAGATAATGAATTATCTTTTGCCAAAAAAGCGGATAGAAGCTAATCAACCCACCCTCGAATCCCTCATAAAGGGCCTTCAGGTATGCGGTCGCCGGACATAGCAGGGATAAACCCAGCAGGAGAGGGATCAACAGCTTCTTCACTCTTTCTCCAACAAATTCTCTTACTCCCCTTTTACTTAAAGAGTAAAAAGATGCAATCCCCGAGAGGAAAAACAAAAGGGTCATAAAAAAGTCTCCAAGGGGTACTGAAAAAATCAGAAACTGCAAGGCCTCAATTCCTTGTACAGGTGTCTTGATATAAGCATCACCAAACCTCAGATAAGTTAACGTTGCGTGGAAAGGTATCAAGGATAAAATTACAAATACTCTCAGCCGATCAATATAAAATAATCGTTTGTTTTCCATACAATATGCCTTTCATATTTATGATAGGTCAATTGTAGGGTTGTTACCGCTTTTTGTCAATAATTTTAACTTTTTCTAACTTTCTACAAGCGCCTACCAAAACCTTCTGTTTCATATGGATATACATATATCCATAAATCAAACTACATACGGATATATGTACTAATAATCTACTCAACGGTACCTATAGGGGTTTGGGGGGCGCCGTTGCCTTGTGAAATATCGAGATTCGACAATAACTACAATCATCCTTCTTGTTTATATAAAAAATGTCATTACATTCTATATACGTAAGTTTTCTACTTGCATACATATTTTCACCTTCTTTCTTGAAAACCCTTTTCCGGTAACCACTCACAGGTGCCTATAATCTGATATCGGCAATTACAGCAATCATCACCATCCCCAAGTGTTTTTGTCCTTTCAAAACCATTGCCCATCAGATGAGAAAACAGATAGTCCATCCGGCATATGCCCGGCAGTAGACCTTCTGCATCAAAATCATGCGCAAGCTTTTTTATTCCGCATTCTGTTATATCTAGTTCAAAAGAATTATTATTGATTTCCCTATATGAAACGCGCCAATCATAAGGGTGCAGTTCATTCCTAAACTGCCTTTCAACGTGTTCAGCGGCCTTCTCTCTGAAGCCGTTGATATAAGTTTTACCAGTAAAGTGCATCAGAAACTTCGGTATAACGGTAACCAAATTTTCGTTCATCACCCAGATGTTTTCCCATGTCTCCTGCTGCCCAAGGCCTAATTCCATAAAGGTTTTATACCATGCAATATATGCCGGGCCAAATTTATAATTGAAAGAAAATATACTCTTTCCAATATCCGGTGTATGTGCCAGAATCATAAGTAATTCATCCTTAGAACGCTTTTTAAAGCCGATCCAAAAATGATTTCCATATCTCCTTATCAATGTTTTGCTGCTCCTAAGCATGGCTATTGAATAAATTACTTTTTCTATAATTCGACCTCTCCGAATCCACTTAATCAGTTTTACCATTTCATACCACAGCACAGCCGCTGCTGCTATGGCTGCTGAGGTAAAAAACTGCTCCGCAGTGAGCGGTGCAAGTTTAAGGTAACCTGACAGAGGAGTATAAAGTATAACTACAAGCATAAGTAACGAACCGATGTTACCAGCCCACATAACCCTGTCCTTTATAAGATTAGCAATTGTTTGAACAATAAAGTCACGTTCGGAGCAGTTTACCTGAACAAGAAACAGGTTGGACAGTATTATAACCGTCAGTCCCATTGCTCGGGCAATGGACGCATCTGATAAGTTAGCGGAAAGGACGGTATAATAAGTTCCAAAAGATGCTGCAAAAATCGCCAGTCCTTGAATAATACTTTTCAGTAAAGCCCGCGTATTCAAAAGCTTATCTTTCGGGTTACGCGGCCTGCGAGACATAATACCCGCTTCAGCTGGCTGGCGTTCCAGTACAATTGAACAGGTCGGATCGATAATAAGTTCAAGTAAAACAATATGCAAAGGCAAAAGCATCAGTTCAGCCGGTGCTATTCCAAGAAAAGGGGCTAGTAGTGAGGCTAATGCAATCGGGATATGAATGGTAAATACATACCCTACAGCTTTCCGGATATTGTCATAAATCCTTCTTCCGTCTTTTACTGTTTCAATAATGGTGGTGAAATTATCATCCATCAACACGAGGTCCGCAGCCTCTCTGGAAACTTCGCTGCCGCGTTTGCCCATAGCGATACCGATGTCGGCATACTTTAGAGCGGGAGCATCATTAACACCATCACCAGTCATGGCTACGATTTCTCCGTTTTCCTTAAGGGCTTTAACAATTCTCATCTTATGCTCGGGAATCACACGTGAGAAAATGGATACCTCCTTTACAGCCTCCCGTAATTCATTATCGGTCATTTCATTGAGCATATCGCCTGTAATTATATTACCATCGTGTTCCACACCTATTTTTTTTGCAATGGAGGAAGCAGTAATCCCATTGTCGCCGGTGATCATCACAACTCGTATTCCAGCTCTCCGGCATATCTCAATATCAGATTTTACACTCTCACGGGGAGGGTCAGCAAGACCAATCAAGCCGCAGAGCTCCAGTCTGCATTCTATCAGGCTTGAGGGGATTTCCTCCTCAGATGCCGGTGTTGAGACTGCTACTGCTATTACTCGAAGCCCTTCTTTAGACATCTCTGTAATCTTATTCTCGGTAAACTCCCTGTCTCTTTCAGTTAAATTACACATTAATAATATCTGTTCCGGAGAACCCTTGGCAGCTAAAACAATCCTGCCGTTCCTGCGCCAGACATGTCCCATCATTTTCAATTCATGTGTAAAGGGATACTCTCTGATCAACTCTCCATTAAACAGATATTCCCGGGATATTCCTTTGCTGTCACAGTGCGCAAGCATTGCCTTTTCCATGGGGTCATACGCCTCCGTTTCGCAGCCCAGACCCATGGTTTCTATCAGGGTATGTTCATCACTGCCTGGTGTCCATGTCTCCTGAACGGTCATTTTGTTCATTGTAATGGTCCCTGTTTTGTCAACGCACAACACTGAGACCGAGCCAAGAGTTTCAACTGACGGAAGCCTGCGGATAAGAGATTGCTTCTTCGCCAGCCTCCAAGCGCCCATTGAAAGGAATACAGTAAGAATAACTGGGAATTCTTCAGGAATCATGGCCATAGTCAGCGTAATCCCTGCCAGGATGCTTTCGATTAAACGGTCGCTAAAAGTTTTATCCGGAATATTTATATAGGTAGCTACTCCTACAAGTGCAAATAATACTCCTGCTATCCCTGCACATGTTTTAACCAGCCTGCCTGTCTGCTTTTGCAGAGGCGTTGGCCTATCAGGAGCTGCTGCTACATTAATTCCGATTTTACCATACTCGGTAGAAGCTCCGATTTTATCAATTAATACAGTTCCAGTACCCTGTGTAACAAGTGTACCCGCATAGCAATAGTCCTTATGCCAATAGTCATTTGTTCCTTCCGCCTCTTCACTATCCATCTTCCAAACGTCTTCCGTACTCCTGCTTGCAACCTTCCAAACACCCTCTGCCTCCCCGGTTAAAGATGACTCCTCTACGCAGAGGTCGTTACACTTGACCACCACACCGTCGGCAGGAATTTTGACTCCTTCATATATCAGCATTAAGTCTCCGGGAACAAGATCAGTGCTGGAAATTATAGTTTCGCTACCATCCCTTATTACCGTAATTTGCGGAGCTGATAATTCTTTGAGTGCATTGAGGGTTCTATCAGTTTTCCATTCCTGAATAACATCAATACTGATAATTCCGATAACGAAAATCAGCATTATTGCACCGTCTCTCGGTTCACCGAGAATAAAATAAATAATTGCCGCCGCAATCAGCAAAAGAAACATCGGCTCACAGACAATATGAAACAGCTTTTTAAAAAAGCCTTCTTTTTTCTGCGGCGTTATTTCATTCCTGCCGTATTGCTGCTGCAATCGCTTTGCTTCGGCGGTAGTTAACCCCGCCATACTTTGCTTGTTGTCTGTCATAAAAGAATCCTCCGTTTTCGCCTTTTGGCGTCGTTTGATTTCTCTTATGGCACTCCATTCAAGGTCGTTCCTTTAGGTATAATAAAAGCACACCTATGGAACATACTACTGTCCCACAGATGTGCATATAATTGCAATCTGTTGCCACTCATCAGGTGGCCCGGCCCCATGTAACCCAAGGAAAGGTTCATCGCCTGCTCAGTTTGTACTGTTGATCTCGCATTCTTTTTACAGAATGTAATGCAGTGCAAAGAGATTACCTTGTATTATATGCTCTACATTTGTAAATGTCAACCAGCTCATGCAAAAAATAGTTTGTACACTCCTGTATAAAATAATTTCGTATACTCCTGTATAAAATGGTTTCGTATATGAGTATAACTTAAGCTTATTAAATCCTATTTAGAACAGCTACAACTTCATCAGTATACTCTGCAAATTCACGAATTTTTGCAGCAATTCGGTTTCGCCTTTGTTTATCCTGCAACGCTTCCAGTGTAATGTTGAATCCTCCGCCGATTGCCTCCAGATCTTCACCGTTCTGTTCATTCCACATATGGCGCATTTTATCATATAAACGGTGAATTTGTTCCAAATATGTCAGGTCGGGATTGAGCTTCTGTGCACGATTCAAAAATTCATGGCAGCAACTGCTGTTCGTAGCCAGATTACATACATAAATAGTATGCATTGGCCAATCATCAAATTCTTCAGGTTTCATATTGTCAAATATTCCGTTTTCAATGTCTGTGGCCCAGGACCTAAAAGCCTCTGCTCCAAAGCAATAGCCCTTTGTTTTTGTTGTCAGCAGCTTGGACAGTGACGTAATTCTTTTCCTGTAAATATCCGCCAGTTTTATATTCTTTCTTTTCTCTCCGACAAATATCCAGCCGTTACAGGCCTCCTGTCCGGCAATAAACTCATCAGGAATCAAATTACTGAAAGAAATCCTATCGGGTTCTGTCATTTCAGCATTCAAATAAAGTAAAACCTTTCCAAAGTCTTCATACCCCACAAATACACCCCAGCCCCATCTGTTTCTTGGGATATTACTTCCCCAGTTATTAAAAATAACAGGTATCCCTTTATCTATATAGGCTATTAATGTCTGTAGATACATTTCCTTATTATTTGACAGCTGTTTTATCGTTACAAAGGTGCTGGCATACCCACATTCAGCAAAGATATTTTCGATATGTGCTGTATTGCCCTTCTCACTCAGATAATAGTCTGTGGCTCCGTCACCACGGAAATGGTCTAGTGTATAAACCTGCGCAAAGGTATCACCGGTCAGTCCAGCAAAAAAACTATAATCATAATCTTTTTCGCCCAGACATTCCATCACATATTTGGCGCAGCCGTTAAACCAGTAGTTTTCTCCATAATGCATTGTAATAACCTTATGAATATTCGGTATAATATTATTGCTCTGTTTTGTAGCCACAGTAAGACCTCCCTGCTTTATTCTGATTTTTGGAGCTGTTTTCAGTTGTGAAATCTTTATGGACCTGAAATATTTCTTCCCCTGTCCATTGGAACCAATAATAATTGTTTCGGGCTTTTGAAGATATAAGTCGGTTGACATGTAAGGAAAATTAACTCCGCAGAATCTGACTTCACCATTGATTACAATGGCAAAATGCCTTTCTCCAACAAACCATGATAGAGTGTTGTATTCGTTATAATTTATCCTTCCAAGCTTGGGATAGCTGAAATAATTCCCCATCATGGGCTGATTAAAGCACAGGGCTTCCTGAGATAGTCTGCTGTCTGCTTTGTTTTCCATATTGATACCGAACAAATTATTCCCATGATAGAAGCAGATACTTCCCTCATCGCTTCCATATCCAAAACGTTCGCTCTCACTTTCGACTTTAAACTCAATGTCCACACGAAAAGGTATTCTTACAGAAACATTTGTTGAAAGCTTTCGAGGGGTTATCCAACATATAAATTCGGCTTCACCTGTTTCAAGCACTTTGTAATGAGGATTATTGACAGGAGTAATATCATTTAAGGAAATATCATATTCATACAGAACGGGGTTTGCATCTTCAATTTCTGTAGGGCTAATATTTGATATCTGTTCATTTTGGTTATAATTTGCCGAGTCAGGCAATCGCCTTTTAACTGGCAGGAACAGATTTATCTTTTCACGGCTGCTGTCGGGAGAAATCACAGCTTCTACAAGGGATTCATGTCTTAAATGCCCTCCGTGACGATAGTCTACCTCATAAAATGGATTATTATCAAAACTTCTTATCATCCTCTCATGATATGACGCAATATCATCTTCTATGTATACATTGCCTACGGCAAACAGCCCACCCTCGAATTCGTAATCCTCATAAGGGCTTTGATTTAGAAATTCCTTGTTAACATTCTGAATGATAACTGTCTGGGCATTATCCAGCTGGTATTCAAACAGTTTATGGCTTCCGGGTGTTCCAAAAGGTATCCTGCTTTTCCCCAGCCAATCCCAAAAACCTTCTATATCAGATATATCAGAATTCTTCAGCATGGAAGATATAACACGCATAGGAGGTAAATCTATAATGTTTAAATCAAGTGGTCCCGACACTTGGTCCGAAATATCCGAAAGCCTCTCAAAACTAATCTGCTTTTTGTAAGAATTATCTGGACAAACTTCATGTTCCTCAAGCTGTGTTACCATTCTTTCATACAAAAGCGGCAAGGCAGAAATGTGCTTTATACCACTGTCCAGCATAGCCTGCAGAAACTCGTTCACAATCAGCTTGAGCTCCCTGAGGGTATTAATTTCATTGTCTATGGCATTGATTCTGGTAACGAAGCTTTCTACAAGTGCAGACATGTTTTGACTTTTATAAATACTGATAATATCCCTTATAGGAATCTGCATTTTTCTAAGTACCATGACCTGCTTAATCCGCTCCACATTCTCCTTATCATAGAAACGGTATTTTTCAAATTGCAGGCGTGTACTTTGAATAAGCCCCACCTGCTCATAATAACGCAATGTTCGGGAAGATATGCTAAGCTGATTTGTCAAATCGGTGATTTTTATCAACTCCATAATTTTGCTTCCTTTCTTGGTGATAATCTGATTTTACCACTTGACCTTACGTCATAGTCAATATTATGGAATATAGTTTTTATGGAATAACAAAAAGGCTTTAAATTCTTTTTTCTAACATCTCACATTTTTTCGTTTAAAGCCCAATCTCCCTTTTTCAACTGCATTTTGAATATATTCTATTGCAACCTCAGTCTGACAGAGCTTTTTGCCCATAGAAATCTCTACCTTTCCTACTTCTTGAGCAATTTTTGTTGCTTCTTCATGAAGTGGTAAATACGAAATACCAACCGATATAATAAAATTGTTCATGGCATATTTAGTACGGTTTGGCTGGTCGTGTATGGTGCAACGGACCCTTTCAAGCATTGCTGTAAGTTTATCCTTTTCAAATTCACTGTCTTTACGACTGCCCAATAACCAGTTATAGCAGCTCCAGCCAGCCGACATTATTAATTCTTTTCGACTGTCAATCCAACGGTCGGCAACGGGAAAGGCAATATCTGTTTCAGCAAGGGTTACTGCTACAACATAGTCCGAAATCATATAAAAGTAAGCCTCTTCTATCCAGCGGTCAAAATCTTCCGATGTCATTTTATTAGGTTCGGCTATCATGCCTGCCAAATACATAGCATCATAATTTCCTGTTGCATAAAGCTGCTCTGCCAAAGGCTGGTTGTATTTTAGTTTCTTAAAAATCGGTTTCATAGCACTTATTGTCACACCAAAAACAGGCTCCCTGGCACCATTACTCAAATATATCTTTTTAGTACGCTCTTTGCCCAGGGACTTCAGTTCCTCCATGATTTCGTTTAATTGCATTTATAATATCTCCTTATATATAGTAAATACCGCTAGAGCCTGGTAGGGCTTTTAGCGGCAAGGTCTAGTTCTTCGAGTATTCTCTGATTTTATATTGTCTATTTCGCCGGCTCCCATTTACAACGGACCGGAGAAACAATTGCATTTTCTTTCTTCAATTCTTTGAATGCATTATCAATCTCTTTGCGCTCCAAACCAGATAACTTCTCTACCTCTCCGGCACTAAGAGGCTTACCAGCTGAATTCATTACTTCCAAAACCTTCTCTTTAGCACTCATCTTACCATCTCCTAATCTTTATAACTTTATTTTAACCTTTTTTATCTATCTATTTCAAATATCAATACTAAATTATTAATATATGATATGAAAAATATAGTACCTTCCATCAATGTTTAGACTCGCAGCAAACCACGGAAGCCCCTGGCTGCATAGTAGGATTCAGCACCGTTGTGGTATACAAAGACGGTATCATAGCGGAAGTCCCCAAAGATGGCCCCTCCGAGTCTTCTGATATATGCGGGCGTTTTCACCCAACTCGATGTTTTGGCATCAAACCTTCCAATTCTCTGTAAAATCCGGTATTCCTCCTCAGTTAAAAGTTCAATACCCATTTGAGCAGCCATATCAATTACATTATTCTTTGGCTTATTTTCTTTTCTTGCTTCGAGAGCCTCCCGGTCATAGCAAAGACTTCTGCGACCCTTTGGACTTTCCTCTGAACAATCATAGAAAATGTATTCGCCCGTCATTTTTTCAAATCTTACAACATCCGGTTCACCACCGGTTCTTTCCATTTCATAGAGCGACCATAGTTTATTAGGATCAGCTTCCAGCTTAGCTTGTACTTTATCCCATACGAGCTCTTCATGCCGGTTTTTGTATTTCTCAAAACGGGCTTTTAGCACTCTTAGCAGTTCTTCTCTTTGTTCTGATGATAATTCATTTATATTACTATTGATGTTGTTCATCCTCCGTTCGAATTATACTTTATGTCAAGTAAATTCAAATCTATTCACTTCGTATATTATCCTTACCACCATTTTAAAGTATATAACAGCTTTTAACTTTTTTATATAATCATGTCTACTCAGGGTTCAGATAACTATTCAAAGGCTCATTCCTAAACTAAAAGTGCCTATTCCCAGTTGACAGACAGGAACAGGCACTAATCAAAGCAACATTATTTTATATCGGTTTTCCAAAGCCCATGGAGGTTACAATAGGCATAAACAGCAATAGGTTTATCATCTATAAAGCTGAAAGCAGCTTTAGGTGACTCTCCAACTTTTAAGCATTTACGTTGACCACCACACTCTGTTTCCACATATACAAAGGATATGTGATGTGCTTCTTCCATTGGATGGAGAGTACTGCCAATTTCAATCTCAATTTTATCACCGGATACCGTAACAACCGGCAAATGTTTTTCGACAGATGCTTCTACAGTGTTTGGAATTAATTCGTCCATTTTTTCACCGCAACAGACCATTGGAACACCTTTATTATCAATTAACCCGATAAGATTTCCGCAATGCTTACATATGAAGAATTTTTGCTTACTGCACATAGTTATTCCTCCATAAATTAATAGTTTTCTTTTCTCACTTCAAAAAAGCTTTTTGGGTGTGCACAAACCGGACATATTTCGAGTGCTTTCTTACCCATGACAAGATGTCCGCAGTTGCGGCATTCCCACATGGTTTCTTCAGACTTTTCAAAGACCTTCTGCATTTCAACATTACTAAGAAGTGCACGGTATCTTTCCTCGTGAGCTTTCTCAATTTTTGCAACCATCCTGAACTGAGCGGCTAGGGCAGTAAAGCCTTCTTCCTCTGCATCCTTTGCAAAGCCTTCGTACATATCAGTCCACTCATAGTTTTCTCCCTCAGCTGCATGAAGCAAATTAGCCGCTGTATCTCCAAGTTCTCCAAGTGCTTTAAACCAAAGCTTTGCATGTTCTTTTTCATTGTTGGCAGTTTCTTCAAAAATTGCAGCTATCTGCTCATAACCTTCTTTTTTTGCTACAGACGCAAAGTATGTATACTTGTTTCTTGCCTGTGATTCACCGGCAAATGCTGCAGCTAGATTTTTTTCAGTTTTAGTTCCTTTGTAATTCATTGTTACTTCTCCTCCTCTTTCATTTTGAATTTTGGTAAAATCAATTGCTCCATGTTTACAAATCGGACATATAAAATCCGATGGCAAATTTTCATCTTCATGTATATAGCCACAAATATTGCAGCGCCAACCCTTTTTAGCTTTCTGGGTCGGTTTGGGTTTGATGTATTTATGATAATATGTATAAGTAACTGATTCATCACTATTAATTGAGTTAGCATCAATTACTTCTGCCTTAAACACTGAGTGAGTTCCGAAATCAATTACCTCTGTAACCTTGCAATATAGATATGAGTTTGTAAATTTGGATAAGTAAAAAAGTCCATTTTCACCTATTAACTTATCTTCATAACTTGTAAATTTATCAACGGTTTTACCTGATTGAAAACCAAAATGCTTGAAAACCTCAAAGGGGGTATTCTTTGTTAATACAGAAATACTAAAATCTTTTGATTTTAATATCATATCATGAGTGAAGTTTTGCTTATTTACGCCCACTGCAATTACCAGAGGATTACTTGTAACTTGCATTACAGTATTAACGATACACCCGTTACTTTTATCTCCATCCTTTGCTGCCAACACATACAAACCGTATCCAATATTAAAAAGGGCTTTGTTATCCATGCAGTTCCTCCGAGTTTGATAAATTATCGTTTGTAGATTACTGTCTTATCCTTACAATAAGGGCATAATCCTTTAAAATAAACACATTTTTCATTGATTTGAAAATTCTCCAAACCATTGTCTTCAAAATCATCAATGTTTATTTTAAAATCATATATTTTTTTACATTTGTAGCATTTAAAATGACCATGATTAATCAAAATACAATCATACCTTATTTCATTCTCTTCAATATATAGACCTCTAAGGATATTTGATTCAACAAAAAGACTCAGGGTACTATAAACTGTTGTTTTTGATAAAGTTGGAATTTCTTTGACAACCTCTTGATAAATCTCATCAACCGTAGGATGAGATTTATTGTCAACCAGATATTGGAGAATCTTAATTCTTTGAAGAGATGGTTTAATATTATTCTTTATAAGAGAATCAGCTAAATTTGCAATTTTCTTGCCCATGACAAACCCTCTTCTATATGGTATGATTTCACAATTGTAATCATTACATATTAAGTATACCTACTAAAAATTTGATTGTCAATCAGCCAAAACTGTAGTTTTAAAATAATTCCTATAGTTTCAAAATTGCTATAATCGATTTCGTATGTTATTATTACTGTATTAATTGTATAAATTAAGTATATATAAATGTTATCTATGTTTAATATTTGTATGTCTATTAATAGAATAAATTGTGATTGGAGATGAAATTTGTGTATTGTGTTCAGGAAATAACACCAAACATATTTTGGGTCGGTGGCAGTGACAGACGCTTGGAGCTTTTTGAAAATATGTTTCCATTACCGAACGGTGTGGCATATAATTCTTATTTGATTATGGATGAAAAAACAGCCCTGGTTGATACTGTTGATCGTTCCATTAGTGAATTATATCTTGAAAATATTACTCATGTATTAGGTGGCCGTGAGCTCGATTACCTAATCGTAAATCATATGGAGCCCGACCATTGTGCCAATATTGAGGACATTGTGCGTCGTTATCCCAATGTTAGACT
>JAEYWA010000135.1 GCA_023431385.1 Bacillota bacterium
CCCTGATTTATGAGGTCTACTATCAGTTTCATCTCATGTACACACTCAAAGTATGCAATTTCAGGCTGATAACCTGCATTTACCAGTGTTTCGAAGCCTGCCTTCATTAATTCGGTAACACCGCCGCAGAGTACAGCCTGTTCGCCGAACAGATCAGTTTCAGTTTCTTCTCTGAAGGTAGTTTCAAGTATTCCTGCCCTTCCAGCTCCAATACCGGCAGCATAAGCAAGAGCATAATCCTTCGCCTTACCTGATGCGTCCTGAGCTATGGCTATCAATGCAGGAACTCCTCTTCCCTCTTTGTACTGGCTTCTAACTGTATGTCCAGGTCCCTTTGGAGCAGCCATCACAACGTCAACGTCTGCTGGAGGGATAATCTGGTTGAAGCTGATATTAAAGCCGTGAGCAAACATAACTATATTTCCTGCTTCAAGGTTTGGAGCTATACTCTCATAATACATTGCCTTCTGCTTTTCATCAGGAATCAGAATCATTATAATATCGGCCATTTTTGCAGCCACGGCTGTATCATAAACCTTTAACCCGTCAGCCTCAACCTGTTTTCTTCTTGAGGAATTTGGAGTTAAGCCTACTATTACATTGACACCGCTGTCCTTAAGATTCTGAGCGTGTGCATGCCCCTGACTTCCGTATCCTATTACCGCTACTGTTTTTCCTTCCAGTAGCTTCAAATTACAATCACTATCATAGTACATTTTTGCCATTTTAAATTTACCTCCTAGATTTTAATTTCAATTTTAGTTGCTTGTATTTATATTGAACCTCTATACCGGGGAATTGCTTTTGGCAGAATTCATCCGTAACGGCATATTGAGGAGTCTTACAATTCTTCATTGTTTCCGGCCTTTATATATTTGTTGCCTCTCTCAATTGCAATAGTTCCTGTTCGGACTATTTCCTTTATTCCGAATTGCTTTAGCATATCCTCCAGTGCTTCAACCTTGTCGGTAGCTCCTGAAATTTCAACTGTTAAAGTGTTCTTCGAAACATCAACTATCTTTGCTCTAAATATTTCAACTATTTGAATTATTTCCGATCTGGTAGCAGCTGTGGCATTAACTTTGATCAAAGCAAGTTCCCTGCTGACCGAATCGGTATTTTCTAATGCTCTGATTTTTATAACATCTATAAGCTTGTTGAGCTGCTTACTGACCTGTTCAACAGTATATTCATCACCGTTTACTACAATTGTCATTCTGGAAACATCGGGGTTTTCTGTCACTCCAACCGCAAGACTGTCAATGTTGAAGCCTCTTCTACTGAATAACCCGGCCACTCTGGATAAAACACCCGAGCGGTTTTCAACCAGAACAGATAGTGTATACTTTGCCATATGATTTCCTCCCTCGTCCTGTATTATAATACTCTACAATATTTGATAACTTGCCGATTTAAGTTTTATATTGTTGACTCCTCAGGATCAATAACACATTCCAGTAAATACGTACTGTCATCTGCCAAAAATCTATCCAGGGCCGCATCTATATGTGAATCTGCAGTTATTCTTTCGGCCCGAAAGCCGTATGCTTCGGCCAACTTTACAAAATCCGGATTGTTATTCATATAAACCTGTGAATATCTCTTGTTATACCTGGTTTTCTGCATTTCACGAACCATACCAAGCCTTGAATTATTCAAAATAAGTATTTTAATTCCTATACCACACTGTTTAATTGTACCAAGTTCGGGCATTGACATTTGAAAACTTCCATCCCCTCCAACTACAACTACAGTACTTTCCGGGCTGCCTAGCTTTGCCCCTATTGCGGCCGGTAAGCCGTAACCCATTGTTCCAAGCCCTCCGGAGGTTATAAAGGCTCCGGGTCGTTTGGCAATGAAGCTGTTGGCAGCCCATATCTGATTCTGACCTACTTCAGTTGCCATAATAGAAGTTTCATTAAGCCTTTTTGAAAGGAGGCTTATTAAAAGTTTAGGATTTACGGTGTTCCTGTCTACACATGGTTCAGTCTTTAACTTTTCCTGCTTGATTCTTTTAACTTCACTAATCCAATCTAAGGTATCTCCCGGTCGAATCACATTGTCAAGCTCCTCCAGAATAAGTCTGGCATCTCCGACTACAGGTATAGTGGTACTTACATTTTTCCCTATCTCAGCAGGGTCAATATCTATATGAATTATTTTAGCACTTTCTGCAATCTTCTCTGCTGTTCCCAGGGCACGGTCTCCTACTCGCGCGCCTATCAGAATAAGTAAATCGGTTCTGTTTACAGCATAATTGGCAGCGTAGACTCCATGAGAACCCAACATTCCAAGATTCAGAGGATGATCTCCCTCAATAGCACCTATTCCCATTAATGTGGTTACAACAGGTATGCCGCACCTTTCCGCAAAGGAGGTCATTATATCGGTAGCCTTTGCTGTTACAACTCCTCCGCCGGCGCAAATCACGGGAGCTTTTGCTTTGGATATTGCTTCAGCAATCTTTTTTATTTGCTGGGGATGCCCCTTGTAATTTGGCTTGTAACCTTTTATTTCAACTGTTGAAGGGTAGGTGAAGTCCAACTCCTGTGTTTGTATATCTACCGGTACATCAATAACTACCGGGCCTGGCCTCCCGGTGGATGCTATATGAAAAGCTTCTTTAATAATTCTGGGAAGCTCCTGAACATTCTTTACAAGATAATTGTGCTTACAGAAAGGTGCTGTGGCACCTGTAGTATCAACCTCCTGAAAAACATCTCGTCCAATCAGCTCCAGAGATACCTGCCCTGTAATAGCTACCATAGGAATGGAATCCATGTACGCAGTTGCTATTCCTGTAATTAGATTTGTGGCTCCGGGCCCGGAAGTTGCAACGCATACGCCGGGTTTGCCAGTAACTCTTGCATAACCGCTGGCAGAATGTGCCGCACCCTGCTCATTTCTTGTCAGTACGTGTGTTATATTGGAATCCAGAAGAGCATCATAAAATGGACAGATTGCTGCGCCCGGATATCCGAATATAGTATTAATCCCCTCAAGTTCCAATGCCTTTAACATGGCTTGTGCACCCGTCATTTTCATAACTAGCCCTCCTCTATAAGTTTGTGGGTATAAAAAAACCCCTCGACTCTGCGATATGCAGGGACGAGGGATAATTCCTCCGTGGTACCACCCTGATTTAATGCATCCTGCTAATAAAGCTGCAGCCGCATTCTCAGTGAGCAACCAGACGCGCGTCTGTGCTCGGGCTATATCGTTGCCACCGCTGCTACCTACTTTTACATAATCTTTTTGGCAGCAGTCCTCCGGAATGAGTTATACATGTACCTATCGTGTCAACTCGCACCCTCCGTTGACTCTCTGAACCGAACTCAATACATCTTACTTCCTTCATCGATTAAATATCCGATTGTCTCAACACAGCCTATAATAACTTGAAAAAGCTGTAAATCCGAGATTTGAAATTATTATAGCATCTATTTTTTTAACCGTCAACAACTGACCATTCATGTTTTCTGACCAGTTTGAAGCAGGTTTTTCATGTTTTATATTTTTATTAATATTATCACTTCAGTAATATTATTTCTTCCAGATTTATTTA
>JAEYWA010000136.1 GCA_023431385.1 Bacillota bacterium
GGAGATGTAAGAACAGTGGACGTCACTGTAAGAAGAGTTCGCGAAAAGCTGGAAATAGATCCTGCAAATCCTCAGTATATAGTTACAAAACGAGGTGTGGGATACTACTTTAATAAATTTAATTAAATCCTTTTGTACAGTAATTATTTGACTTGGGGTCAGGGCCTCAAGTCAAAATTAATTAAGGAGTTAACATGAAGTTCTGGAAAAGATTCATCAGGCTGATCCGTAGCTTGCAATGGAAACTGGTATACATATTCATATCAATGTGTGTTATTTTGGTTTGTGTTGTTTATATTGTAATAAACGCAGGCCTTCAGACAATATACTTTGAAAATTTCGCTCGTGACATGAACAAAGGTTTTGTAGAGTGGAAAGAAATGAGGGGTACACCGGAGACTAGAGAGGAATACTTATCCTTTTTTAGTGATAAGCAGGATGATGTAACTTATTTCAGGACAAATTCCGACATTAACCTGACTATTATTGATTTAAGCGTAACAAGAAAGAATATTGACCCGAATCGTGGAATTATTTTTTCTTCAGACAAACGCTTTAATGATCAAAATACTACAGAATTTGTCGATGAACTTTTCAACAGCTCCACCATTAATCTGCTTCCAATGTGGTCCGGTGAAATCACAGGTCCCGTTGAAAATAAAGAGCTTATTAAGACAGTTTCAGGAAACCAGTACTTCGAATATATTATTCCTGTAGACAGGGATACAATTTTCTACTTTACGTATGACAAAGAAGCCTGGGAGCAGATAATCCAAACCTTTAACAATCTTATTTTTACTAGTGCTGTTATTGCAGTATTTCTGTCACTGGTTTTGGGTTACCTGATGTCAAAAACCATTACTTCCCCTATTGTCAGCGTTATGCACAAAGCTGAAAGAATAGCCGAAGGAGAGTTTGACGAGCAGTTGGCAGTTAAGTCGGAGGATGAAATTGGTAATCTCACCAAGACCTTTAACTATATGGCCAGAAAACTTAAAAACACCTTATCGGAAATATCAAGCGAAAAAAATAAGGTTTTAACTATACTGAATTATATGGCAGATGGTGTAATGGCATATGATCTCAAGGGTGCTGTAATTCATATCAATCCCGCTGCAAGAAGGTATCTTGGGGATGACATAGCCGAAAGGTCCTTTCAGGAGTTCGCAGAGGCCATAGATCTGGATATTAAGCTTGAGAATATAATTTACCTTGAGGAATCAAATGTAAAAGAATTTGATACCATCATTAATGATCTATATGTAAAAGTATATTTTGCAATATTTACAGACACAAATAAGAAACCCGAAGGTTTTATTGTTGTACTACATGACGTTACAGAAGAACAAAAGCTTGAAAATATGAGACGAGAGTTTGTCGCAAACGTTTCACATGAACTTCGTACACCAATAACATCAATTAAGAGCTATACTGAAACACTTTTAGATGGAGCTGTCGAGGACAGTGATACAACAGACCGCTTCCTGAATGTTATAAATAACGAGGCGGATAGGATGACAAGGCTGGTTAAGGATTTGCTGCAACTGTCAAGACTTGATAATCAACAGCTCAGTTGGAATATTCAGGAAGTGTCATTGAAGAATATAGTAAAAGATATAGTTGATAGAATGCAGCTGGAAGCAGAGCGCAAGCATCAAAAGCTTGAAAGCTTTGTTATCGGAGAGATTCCAAACATAAAAGGTGACAAGGACAGGCTGGAGCAGGTGTTTGTGAACCTTATTAGTAATGCGCTTAAATATACACCCGAAAATGGATTAATTACTGTTTATATAGGACGAATATACAATGATATTTATGTAAAGGTAACCGACACCGGAATAGGTATACCTGCAGAGTCTTTGTCTCGTGTGTTTGAGAGATTCTACAGAGTGGATAAAGCAAGGTCAAGAGATATGGGAGGAACAGGCTTGGGACTTTCAATTGCCAAGGAAATTATCCAGGCACATGGTGGGACCATCAGCATCGGCAGTGAAGAAAAGAAGGGAACAGAGGTAACAGTTAGACTTACAGTGTAAATTTTATTTAAATACCATGTAATGGATTTGTAACAGAAAATGTATTATACTAATAGTAGGGTACTAATAAAAAGTACGAGAGTATTTTTCGGGGTGAGTCATATGAAATCAAGATTACTTATTTTTACTATAATTATTGCTGTTATAATATCTATACTTATTCTTCCTGCCGCGGCCGACAATCATGTTATTGATATTTCGAGACCTGAGGGTAATGAGGTTGTTACTAAGGAAGTATTCTCTATTTTCGGGACATGTGTTTATGACGAAACAACCATCTCTTTTGAATATTATGATGAGGAAGTCGGCGATTATAAGCCGCTTAAAGCAACAGATGGCAAATCTACCTTTAAAGTAGGAAACGGTAAGATGTTCGGAAAGGACATCAAGCTTAAGATGGGTTTAAACGATATTAAAATTACTGCATACACAAATACAAAAGAGAGCAAGGATGAGCCCGAGGAATTCTATTTTACAATTACTTTAGTTGAAGATAAGAAAAATAGTAATTGGTTTCAGGACGCAATCAATTGGATAAAAGATGGCGGAAAAGATGAAAGTAGTGAAAAGAAAGAATAACCTATGAACAAGAAATCACGAACCTTTTCGTTTTATTATGAAAAATTTAAAGCATTA
>JAEYWA010000166.1 GCA_023431385.1 Bacillota bacterium
TGCGACCTGCCGTACATAACCGCCTCTTAAAAGGTAAATATGGCTTGTTATACTTGCCTCACCGGGTTTTTCCTTAAGTCTCTCTCCTAAAAGCCTGCTTATTAACATAAATCATCAATTCCTTTCTGTATATTTGCTGGACTTACACCAACAAGAGTGCTCCAACTTCGCTAGATACACACAAATTACAAAGGTCGCTGTACATGAGCTGTACAGCGACCTTTAATTAACTGGTCAAGCGCTTTGCACGGCCCGGATTCAAATTCTTTTTCAACACAAGAATTGACATCGTGATTAAGCACTTGCACCTTTATATCAAGATGCAAATGCTATATTGGGCACGGGTAGCTATTTTTATTTAAGTTCTTGCTTAAGTCCTTCCTCAAGACCTTTAACCCTGTAATTAAGACCATGGCTTCCTCTAAAAAATATTACTGAATATACTAATACATATCATAGGCTTTTTACCTATGCTATAATTTTATACCAGTTTATCACTGGTATAAAATTATAGCAAGTCCAAAATAAATTTTGACAATAGCCGTACAGGGTTTAATGACCCCTCCCATTCAGGCAATATTATGGACTCTCAGCTACCGGATATCGAGAAACTGGATGCGGTCAGGCTCCTTTTAAATGTTTCCTTTTACTGAGTACAAGGGTTACTGAAATTATAGCCGCCGCAAATCCAAGCTCTATCAGCATATAAGAAGCTATAGGACTTAAATTGTCCAAATTAAATACTGTCAAATCACCTATGGCTTTGTTAGCCTTAACATACCAGTAGGTTGGTAAAAACCTTGCAATAGCGAGAACATTTTCACCTAGCAGTTCCTGTGGTACGAATACACCTGTCAAAAAACACATTCCAAGAGACAATACGTTGGAAATACCCGACTGAGCGTTCCTGTTCTTAATAAGTATTCCAACAAGAAAGCTGATGCTAAGGATGGTTATTGTTAAAATCAATGAGTTTATGCAGAAATACAAAGCACTCGTCTTAAATATCTGATCCCTGTAAAGAATAACACTTAATATAATCAGTATTGCCCAGCAAGCTAATGAGTAGACAATGTTGCCAAGTAAAATTTGCATGTTAAAAGAGGTATTACTTACAGGAGAGCATAAATTCCGTCTCCTCAGTTTTATGTCATTGAATACCAGCATAATGGAGCTTACACCAAGGATAATAATGTTTATCATTACATACGGAGTATAGTTAAAAAAGTACTCCAGTGAACTGGTTTCTTCAACATTTCCTTCCGATGTCATCAAGTTTACATCTGTTTCAATATCCAGATCCTTCTCAATGTTTTTAACCAAATCTTCCTGTGATATGTTTTTCAGGTTTTTAACATATAGCTTTGCATAATTCAGGTATTTGTTTATAAGTATATCTGTATAAATACCACTTACAGTGCCCGAAACAGCTGTCTTATCTATAGTTGCCGATTTTCCTGACATAAAGTCCTCAGTAAAGCCGGCTGGTATTTTTGCAATGTACTCAACCTCTCTGAAAAACAGTGCATCCTGCAAATCCTCAGTGTTACTGTCAAGCTCAACAAAAATTGAATGATCTGCCAGATAATCCTTAAGTCCTTGCGTTAATACAGTATCCTGGCCTTCATTTATAAAAGCCACTTTTGCTTTGGATTGGGTAAAAGTATCTACATTACTGCCGTTGCCCATATAAGTAAAAAGTATGGCGATGGCCAGAAACACTATTACATATATTGATAATTGCAAGCTTTGCTTCTTTATTATTTTAAAATATGTCCTAAATATAATCATATCTCTGCCTCCTCATTACCAAATAGGTTACAAGGCAGAACAAGACAGTAAATCCGCTCAGCAAACCTATGTTGACGAAAAATCTTTTGTGTGTGTCATAATAGTATAAAGCATAGAACGCATCTGTTATCAGAGCCACCGGGTTAATATATGCCAGTATCGGAACATTCTGTTGAACAATGTATTTCATCTTGTCAAACATCATTCCTGACAGGAAAGAGGCCGTCATGCTAGTAACAATCAGGATGGCTATTTTTACTCCCTCTCCCATTTTATTGACTACACTAATTACAGCTCCAAAACTTATTCCGCTTGCGCATCCTACCATACAAGTCAATAATATTAACGCCGTTTGGTTTCCGAAATCTATTTTTAGTCCAAAAATAAGATAGCTTATCAAAAGAACAATTTCAGTAAAAGAAATCAACAGACCAGCCAGCATACCTGCAGTCAGTACTTTTAATTTATGAACTGGAGCAACATTAAGTCTTGCCGCCCTTTTTGATAAATTAGCCTGAGTGTCGGTTACCTCCTTTAGTCCAAAGAAGGCACCGTAAAGGCAGGCCATCGCTATTAAGGTATAAAAATAATTTACTGTAATATCAGGTTTATCCTTTGTTCCAATCTGAACCTCTCTTGTATAAACAGAATTGCTTTGCAGGTCATCTGCAAGACCATTCTGAAGTGCTGTAGGCTTTTGTTTTATAATACTGAAAACTGTACTTCCAGTTTGACTGTATTGATCAAATATTTCTTTTATGATGGTTTGATCAAACCCGGACTTCTTTACTGTAAGTCCAATAGGATTGCCATAGGTGACATACCCCACAACCTCGCTATTAGCTAGCATTTTTTCAGCTTCTGCTTTGGATACCACCTTTGCGTTAAAAAGCTGTTTACCGGTGTTTTTATCGACATTCCCTGCCGAATGCTGCTCAATAAAATCTCTGAATTCTTTATTATTTTGGTACTGTTCATCGTTTACCACTGCTATATTTACAATATTAAAGTTCTCCGATTTAGTAATGTTGGAAAACGCCATATTGAAAAAGGTAGCTAGAATCAACGGAAATATTAATGTCCAGAAAACTAATGATTTATCCCGTACTATACATTTCAATCTGTTATAAAATATATTAATAAACATTATACGTCCCCCTTCCTCAGTCTCGGAGATCCTTCCCTGTTATTTCGAGGAAGACATCATTAAGTGTTGGCATTTCAGAGTATACCCTCCCGAAGTACATATTGTTATCTTTGAAATAGTCCAGTAAGGTGGTAAGGTTGTGTTTTCCCTTGTTATATTTGACAGAAAGAACTCTATTATTGTATTCCACACTGTTAATGTTAGGCAGCTGCTTTATTTCATTTATGTTATTGCTTTCCAGTCCGAATACCTCAACTGAAATTGTCTCTCCCAGCTTTATCATTGCTTTAAGCTCATCCTTGCTGCCCATAGCAATTACCTTGCCCTTATCCATGATCATAATCCTGCTGCATAGCTGCTCAACCTCCTCCATATAGTGGGAGGTGTATATTATTGTGGCTCCTTCTTCATTCAGTTTTTTTATCCCGTCAAGGATGTTGTTTCTGCTTTGTGGGTCGACTGCTACTGTTGGTTCATCCAGTATTACAAGCTTAGGCTTATGGGCTACACCGCAGGCGATATTTAAGCGTCTCAGCAGGCCACCGCTGAGTTTCTTCGGGTAAAATTTCCGGAACTCATTTAGCCCTACAAAGTCAATGGCTTCTTCAACCAACTTTTTACGTTTATCCTTGTCATTAACATATAAGCTGCAGAAATAATTTATATTCTCGTAAACAGTCAGTTCATCAAACACTGCAACATCCTGCATTATAATCCCAATATCACGCTTGATATCATAGGCATCAGGTGCCATAGGCTTTTCGAAAAGTTTTATTTCTCCCTTGTTATAGCTCAGGAGCGAAAGAATGCAATTTATTGCTGTGGTCTTTCCAGAACCGTTTGGTCCAAGAAGTCCGAATATTTCGCCCTCTTTTACATCAAAGGACAGGTGATCCAGAGCTACCAATTCTCCGTATCTCTTCACTAAATTTTTTACACTCACAACCATAATCCAAACCTCCATATATAGCCGGCATCCGATATAAATACCTTTGCCGGAAATTTTCATGTATTACTCTTACAATAATATTCTACATATTCCGGCTGTCATACTTAAGTGTCTGGAATCAGAAGTAAATGTGACAATTGTCATATTTTTATACTAAAAAAGTGAAGCCATACTTTTCAAAAACAGCTTTAGCTTTACTGTCATACAGAAACTCCGTAAATCCTTTGGCCTGTTCCGGGTTTTTACTTCCTTTTATCACTGCCGCAGGATAGTAAACGGGTTTATGATATCCTTCAGGTGCAGCTGCAGCAATTCGTACCTTATCGGAAATCTTCGCATCCGTGAGGTAGACTATACCAGCATCTACATTACCCGTTTCCACCCAGGTTAATACTTCCTTTACATTATTTCCGTACACAGCCTTTTCCTGCAGCTGCTTTAAGATATGGAGATTTGATAAAACCTCTTCAGCGTATTGGCCTACCGGTACACCCTTGGGTTCGCCAAGACCAATATGTTTCACCTGATCCAGCGTAAGATCCTTAAAATCAGTAACCAAAGCTGAATCCTTCGGTACAATCAGAACAACCTGGTTTCCCAGAAAGCTTTTCCTTGTATCCGGGATAATAAGCCCTTTTTCCTCCAGTGAATCCATTTGTTTGACGGCAGCAGATATAAATACATCCACATCAGCCCCATTTTCAATTTGCTGCTGAAGTGCTCCCGAGGCTCCAAAGGAAAACGTCACCTTAACGTTTTTGTTTGACTCTTCGAAAACTGTTTTTATTTCTGTAAGAGCATCCTTCAAACTAGATGCGGCAGCTATAGTTAAATCAATAGTCTGAGTGTCCTCCATTTGTGTATCCTCTGTATTTGCTGAAGTCCATTCCGAAGCCTCTCCACAGCCGGAAGATAGAATTGCCGCCAATAAAATCACTGCTAATATTCTTGTTGATAATTTTTTTATCTCTTTCATAAAAACCTCCTGTTTAATACTTTTTTTCCAAGTATACAAGTTGCTTGCTCCAGGTATTTATTTTGGGTAAATACCTCCTTTTCAAGTAATAAAAAAGATGAGACTATAACCCATGGGTTATAAACTCATCTTCGAGACTAGCCAGTAAGTACCTTTTATTTTTGACCTGAAAGCACTTAAAATTTATTTCTCTAATTGTACCACCATAACTTTTTATTGAATATCAAGTATTTTTACAGTTAATCATTTGTTGTAAACCTTTTTGTTGTATATATTTAACAAATACTTTAAAAGTTTTGTAATTGACTTGGTCCATAATCTCACGTATAAACATATTATGTTACTAACCTGAGGTCTTTCAGAAGCCGTCACAAGCATCGTCAACCAAGCTTACTTACTAAAAAATAAATATTCGAGGAGTTGTATACATGAAAAAAGCTTTAATAACAGGAATAACCGGTCAGGATGGTTCATACCTTTCTGAGTTTTTGCTGGATAAAGGTTATGAAGTACACGGTATTATCCGACGGAGCAGTACAGTAAATATAAGTAGAATCGACCATCTGCTGAAGGGCACTGACAATAGCAATCCCTTCTTTGTTCATTACGGAGATCTGACCGATACCGGAAGCATAACCAAATTAATATATCAGATTCAGCCTGATGAAGTTTACAACCTTGGTGCTCAGAGCCATGTCAAGGTATCCTTTGACATACCTGATTATACCTCTGATGCAAACGGGCTGGGTACACTTAGGCTGCTGGACTGTATAAAAGAAATTAAGCCTGACATCAAGTTCTACCAAGCCTCCTCAAGCGAATTATTCGGTAAGGTGCAGGAGGTTCCACAAAAAGAAAGCACACCTTTTTATCCGCGAAGTCCCTATGCCGCTGCAAAGCTTTATGCTTACTGGGTAACCGTAAACTACAGAGAGGCTTACGGTCTGTTTGCATGTAATGGTATTCTTTTCAACCATGAGTCCCCCAGAAGAGGGGAAAATTTTGTAACCAGAAAAATTACCCTTGGCATTTCTAATATTTTAAAGGGGAAACAGGATAAGCTTGTGCTGGGCAACCTTGATGCCAAAAGAGATTGGGGTTACGCCGGAGATTATGTTGAAGCAATGTGGCTTATATTGCAGCAGCCCGAACCCGAGGATTTTGTAATAGCTACTGGTGAGACGCATACTGTAAGGGAATTCTGTGAGTTGGCCTTTAAACATGTGGGAATCAACCTGAAATGGGAAGGGCAGGGTGTCAACGAGAAAGCTATAGACAGTGGAACAGGTAGAGAACTGATTAGTGTAAGTAGCCAGCTTTTCAGACCTACAGAAGTAGATCTTTTACTGGGTGACCCGACAAAGGCAGAATGTCGTCTTAACTGGACTCAAAGGGTATCCTTTGAGGAATTGGTCAAATTGATGGTGGAAAGCGACCTCAAAGGTTAGTAGAGTCAGATTTATATCATTACATGGGGGTAGCGTGAAAAATACATTTTATAAGTCATCGTGCATTTCACGCAGCGAAAAGCCACTACGTGTCTTTTCATTATATTTGTGAACGCGCTATGTGCGTAGATGGGAGGATAATATGAATAAGGACAGTAAAATATATATTGCCGGACATACGGGTATGGTGGGATCGGCCCTGGTCCGGTGTCTTGAACGCAACGATTATCATAATATTATATATAGAACGCATAGTGAATTGGATCTAACAGACCAGGCTTCCACTGAAGACTTTTTCAGAGCTGAAAAACCCGAATATGTATTTATAGCTGCGGCAAAGGTAGGAGGTATACATGCCAACAACACTTTTCCTGCAGACTTTATAATGGAAAATATGTTAATGGAGTGCAACCTTATAAAAAGCTCCTATAAATATGGTGTTAAGAAGCTGATGTTTCTGGGAAGTTCCTGTGTCTACCCTAAAACTTGCCCGCAGCCAATTAAAGAGGAGTATCTGCTTACCGGACCACTTGAACCTACAAATGAAGCCTATGCTTTGGCAAAAATATCCGGTATAAAGATGTGTCAGTCTTATAACAGGCAATATGGCACACGCTATATATGCGCAATGCCGGCAAGCCTGTACGGAATAAATGACAGATTTGGTTTGTATAACGCTCATGTAATTCCATCCATGATTGTTAAACTGCACAAGGCAAAACTTAATAATAATTCCAGGGTTGAACTTTGGGGAACCGGTACTCCTTTAAGAGAATTTCTTTACGTTGATGATATGTCCGAAGCCTGCCTGAATCTAATGTTGACTTATGAGGGCAATGACTTTGTAAATATCGGTTCGGGTAAAGAGATAAGCATCCGGGAACTTGCAGAAACCCTTAAAAAGGTCATCGGATACACTGGCGAGCTGGTTTTTGATACTACAAAGCCCGATGGTACTCCCAGAAGGGTGCTTGATAATACAAAAATTCAGGAGACCGGCTGGAATCCTAAAATTGAAATGGAGGAGGGTTTACGCCGAGAATATGATTATTATTTAAAGATTTCACATTAATATATGAAAACTATAAAAAGCCAGAGGGCAGTTCCAAAAAAGGGGACTGCCCTAAATCCAAGCCTCTAACACTATTCGTAATATCTTTTTTGACGTATCCAGGTAAAAATTAATTAACTAATCAATTGTTATCTGGTTAAGAACATCCATTTGAGCCTGAAGAAGAACCTCAACCTTCTTTTTAAAGGTAAAAAGCTCGACCTTGATCTCCTCAAGCTTTCCTTTGGCTCTTACAATTTCCTGATTAGCTGTTTCTAATAGCTTACTAGCATTTGCCTCTGCTTCATTTGTGATAAGTCTAGCCTTTTCACATGCATTTACTTTTATTTGTTCACTTGTATGCTGAGCAACCAGAATTGAGTGTTGGAGTGATTCTTCAAGCATTTTATAGTGCTGTATTGCTTCATTTAGTCCGTTTATCCTGTTCTTCATTTCTTCATTTTCTTTTACAACTCTTGAGTAGTCTTCATTAATTAAAGTGAGTAAGTTATCAACCTGTTTTCTGTTATAGCCGTCCAGAATCGATCTTTTGAGACAAATACTTCTTAATTCCTCAGGGGTATAATTCATACGTCCCACTCCCATTCTTCTTTCATACTAAATATATATTCTTAAACAATAAATATATTCCGAGAACCGTTTTTGTATGACTCAAACTATTCCTTAAACCCATTTTGTACCTATAGGCATAATGTCTCTGTCCTTAACCGGTATTCTAAAATTGCTGAAATCTCTTGTGGCAAGCATATCGGATAAAGCTTTAGCCCATAATGGATAGCTTATGTACGCATAGAATCTTGCTCTATCAAGGTACCGAACAATATTTTTGTATAATCTGCTCATTCTTTTTATAAAGGACTCTCCATAATTATCCAGAAGAATTGCTATATCATAAGCAGGATCACCAATCCCTGACAAGCCAAAATCTATAATCCCGCTGATTCGGTTTATATTTTTGTTAAAAATAATGTGATATGGAGACAAATCACCATGAATAAGAGCTGGTTTAAAGTCTATAAATTTTTCATTTTCGAACAGTGGTTTAAAAATTTGCCTGAAATATTCCTTTGAGTAGCTGTCGCAATATGGGAATACCTTTCTTTCAATTTCCTCACATCTCATCAGCCACTCTTCCTGTGACATAGTCAACTGGCATTCTGCTATTTTATTAAAACTATCTCCCTTTAAGGGTATGGAATGCAGCTGGTTCAAAAAATCTGCCAATTGTTCTGCAATCATGTCCTGTGCCCTGCTTCCCAGCTGCAACAGAGCATTTCTGTACAAGGGCTCTCCTCTTATATAACTGAATCGGCCAATTCCTTTTTCAATAAGTTCAGCTCTCGGTACAGTAATTGAAAAATATCTTCCAATTGTATTGATTACATTAACTTCGTTATCGATATATCCGACACTCCAATCATACCTTGCAAACTTGAAAACATCCTTTTCATTAACAATAACAATATCTCCATGTTTTCCATCTGTAAAATTACATTCCATCTTGTCAATTACAATTTGAGGATATTTACTTTTAATATAGCTAAAATACTTAGTTTCCTTGGTATCCATCATACTCCTCCATATCAATGAATTATAGCCGGATACTTATACCAATGCTATATAATACGAGATACCTTTGAAAAGTGGAACGAAAATTAACAAAATACTCCCCCCCTCATTTTGTCTTTCTCTGTCGAAATATATATCATAAAAGGAGGTACTACTATGAGAAAAAAATTATATAAAGCGCTGGCTATATTAACTGCAATAGCTCTTATATCATCAATGCCCTTTACAGTATCTGCAAAAAATCAAAATGCAACTGGCGAAAAGGAAGCCAGGCTAGAAGCCAAAACCGAGAAAAGCAACGTAACAAAGGCTGATATAAAGGATAAAGAGGATAAAAAAAGGACTGAGAAAAGAGCAGAAAATAAAGCAGTGAAAGACCCCAATGCTGAAATACTTACTAATGCTGATAAAAAGGTAACAAATATTGAAGTTGATTACAATAAGCTGTATAAAGAAATGAACTCCTATATAACTACCAATATTACAACAAGCTCGGCTATCACAACAACGGGCTCCGCTGTTGAAACCTCAGGTATTGCGGTATTAACTACAGGTTCCAAAATAACAAATGGTGGACCTAAAATTAAAGGGGCAAGCCTTAAGGGCTTTGTAAATAGTTACACAGGTAAATTGAACGCTTTATCCAACAGGATAAAAGTAGTTGAAAAAAGTTTAGTCTCCATAGAAGACCAAAGGAATACTGAGAAATATAGCCAACTTGTATACATAATTAATGATCTAAAAAAGAAAATACTTACAGACACAAAATTGTTAAACAGTTTTATGCCTAAAAAATAAGCGCTCGTATTTTTATCTAGTCCTTCACCGAAGGTGGCACATCCCTTTGGTCTGCCCAGTGTGACATAATATGTCGCACTGGGCCTTTTCCTCTTCTGAGTATTATCTTTCGATTAATGTATCAAGGAAACTCGGCATAGCCCTTATGCGAAGCAAATTACTTTAGTTAGAGTCTCGGTATTAATTTCAATATAATAGTTTTATATTAGTATCAGGCCAGTCTTTAAGGCGCATTACTGTATTTGAAAGGTTTGAATATCCATTCCCAATAAAAAAATCACATTGTGCGGCAAGATAAGTGTCCTTTATTACCTCAACAGTATCCCTTATCAGCTCTACTCCTTTATGGCGTTTGTTCGGGTAGTCCAGCAGGCAGGTCGCAATTCTCTCCCTAAGGGGTTCCTTTTTACTGTCTGAGTATATGAGCAAATCATTTTTTCCGTAAAGCTTTCTATATTGTGAAAATATTTTCTTTGAGTCTGTGATTAAGAACAGATGTCTGGCATTATACCTTACAATAAACTGCCATAAGTTTGGTTTGTAATATTCATTAAGGTCATATAACTGGGCCACTTCCTTTACAATTGCATCTCCTCTTACATGAACACCAATAATAGGCTTTTCATCTCTGAAATTTGGATTGGTATTGATAAATTTCTTTATTTCCTTTGAAATTTCAGGCTTAGGTTTAAGATAGGTATCAAAAAGCCTTCGATATATCTGATGAGGAGTTTTACCGTATGCCCAATGATCAGTTTTTACCCAAGGCAGCAAAGCCCGTATAGGGTAATAGACATCACTGACTACTACATTGGCTTCACTCTTCATAAGGCTTTTTAGATCACGACTTTCCATTTTCAATCGTTCGGTATCTTCAGCCAGTACATTTTCAAATTTCCAAACAGAGGGACAATAAGTATACTCTACCCTTACAACATCATGAAAGCTGAATTGCGAAACGGGTTCAAAGAAAAAATCAAATGCATTTGAAGTAAGGGATTCACTGTAAAGGCTCTCCATCCCCCAATAAACCACCGGAATCCTGTTTGTCAGTTCGGCTGCCAAGATTTGACACATAACATGATCAACCTCACCCCAGAGGCTGTTACCTAAAGCTTTAATCAGAAGAAATCTATTAGTCGACATAAGTATTAACACCTCCGTAAAATTCAGGATACTCCAACCGGTGGCTCCCTGACTCCAAAATTCTCCTCTTACCCTCAGCCTTTACCCTCTTTTTAGCTAACTTTATCTCTCCCTTTAGATTCCTGTAAAAGAGAACCATATTCTCTTCAGGCCAATCCTTCAAGCGTTTTACAGTATAGGATACGTTTGAATAACCATTACCTATAAAGAAATCACATCTAGCTGCAAGATAAGTATCCTTAATTATTTCTATTCCTTTACGCCGCTTTATAGTGTAATCCTGCAAGTGCGGCGCATCACCCGTAGCATTTAAAAGTCCTCTTCTGCAATCAGTATAAACTACTTTGGAACCATAACGCTCAAGAAAATCATCTACCATTTCCTTGCAATCTGTGAGCAGCAGCAGCTTCTCTATTCGATGTCTGGAGATGAACTCTTTAATTTTCATGTGGTATTGCTTGTTGAGATGTGAGAGATTTTCAACTTCCCGAACCTTATCTCCGCCCCTCATATGAACACCTAGAAGTGGTCTCCCATCTTTCATTTCCTTTACATAGAATTCATCTATTTCCTGGAGAATATCTGGCTTTAACCTAAGGTATTTATCAAACAAACACCGGTAAATCTGATGCGCGTTCATCCCGTAAGCCCAGTGCTCACTTGGAATGAAATTTATTATTGGACGTATAAAGTAGTGAACATCACTTACAATTACATTTGCATCACTGTTTATCATTTCGCCCAAATTTCTGTGCGCCCAGGCCACCTTATCCAGATCTTCAATCATAACGTTGCTGAAATTCCATATAGGCGGGTAATAAGTAAATTCAGGCCTTACAATATCATGAACCGTGTAGCTGGCTACCGGCTCAAAATAAAGCTCAAAGGCATTTGTTTTGAAGGATTCCCCGTAAAGACTATTAGTTCCCCAATATACTATGGGAATTCTGTTTGTTATTTCAGCAACTAAAAGCTGTCCCATAACATGGTCAACATCAGACCAGAACCCACAGCCCCAGGATTTTATCAATAAAAACCTATCACTTGGCATTTTCAGCACCTCCCTGACCAGGTACCAGCTTACCGAAAAACTTTTTTATTAAGCCAAGTAATATATTTTTATCTTTTCTTATAATAAGCTTTACATTGACCGGATACTTTTTTCTTTTATGAACCCAATAGAGCAGCTTGGTGTTCTTGGCAGGCCAATCCCTCATACGGGTAACAGCATGTGACAGGTTTGAAAAATCATTTCCGATAAAGAAGTCACATTGGGCTGCAATAAAGGCATCTTTTATTACTTCAACACCCCGTCTCCTTTTTATCATTGCATTTTCCATATATGAGATTTCCTGATCTGATAAAAGCCGCTTACAATCTGTAACAACGACTATTGAACCGTACATTTTTACGTATTCCTCAACAGTTTTCTGACAATCTGTTAGAAGGAATATTTTTTTGATGTTGTATTTTTCAATAATCTTTTGGATTTCCTCATGGTAAAGCTTGTTTGGTTCCTTGTACTTACCCTTTTTAAGATATTTGTAATCCTTATTATCGGGTTTGCTGTTCTCCCTCCTGACTTCTCTGTAGACCTTGTTCCAGTATTGATTGTCAAACTTGTCTGTATCTCTGGTATCAAATATTTTCCCTTCATCAACCCTTCGTACATGGACCGCAAGAATCGGATGACTATCCTTCAGCCAGGAATTGTAATAACCCCGAATCTCCATATCAATATCAGGTTTTATCCTGATATATTTACTGAAAAGATATCGATATACCTGCTCAACGGTCATACCATACACGCTGTGATTTTTCTTTATAAAAGGTATGAGTTCAAAGACATTATAATATACATCACCCACAACAACATTGGCCTTGCTTCCTAGAATATCTCCAACATTGCGGTATCTCCATGTATCCTTCGCATGATCGTCAACCAGCAGATTGTCTGAATCCCATATAGGCGGATAGTATGTGTATTGAGGATTGGTCAGGTCAAATATGGTATAGTTGTTTATGGGCTCAAAATAAAGTTCATAACCATTTGTCTGTACAAATCCATTGTTTAGGCAGTGGGTAGGCCAGTACACCACAGGTATTCTACCTGTGAGTTCGGCTATAAGCAGCTGTCCCAGTACATGATCTATGTCAGCCCAAAGCATGTAACTATACGTCTTGATAAGTAGAAATCGGTCATTTGCCATGATTGTTTATCACCTCAAATTATGGTATTCATGATATTTTATGTAATCCATAATTAATATGTGAAAACAAAATTTTATTTTTGCAAACTAAAAAAATGACTGCTGATTATTCGGGTTATATTAAACAATTTTCCGAAATAATAGAGCAATAGAATTACTGTATAGCTTACCGGAAAAGTAAACTGAAGTCCTGACATAATGCATATTAGAAATCCGCCTACTACACCAATTAGTAAAGAAAGTATAAGAATCGTCAGACTCTTTACATTTGAATAGCCACCTGCAAGCTTAGAGAGCTTTATAGTAGACTTGACAGCGATAAAGCTGATAAAGATACATATTGTAAGGGCATAAGAAAAAAATAAATTAATATTTAACCACAATTCGTACTGAGTCGGCATATAGCCTGTGAAGCGGTTGGCTTTAAATATGCCTGTTTTAATTAAATTACCGTAAAAATTTAAATCGAAAATATTTTCAGAAGGTATATATTGATAGGGTATAAAACCTTTGAACCTGATTGCGTAATATATTGCACCCATACCGACCAGCAGCACAGCAGCTCCTGAAAAAAACACAATAAGTCTGAGTTTGGCACCGACGATAACTTCTAATAAATAATCACCTTCCATCCTCTTTCTGAAAAATTCCATACCGCATTTAGTGTAGCTGATAAAGTAGCTTAGCAACATAAGCATTATTAGCACCCCAACAAACAGTATAAATACTGAAAGTGGCTGTGAAACATAGACATTACTATTGTAGAAGTCACTTATTTCATAATGGCTGTTGTCAACACCTATCTTTTTCAGAAATTCATTTGCTTTGTCAGTGCCGAAGGTGGCCTCCTGATACTTTTTATCGCTTATATAAACTGTGTTTATAGTTCGGCTATTATAGCCGGCAACACTCTCAAAAGGAATATATATTCTATCAGCGCCATCTGAATAGAGAATCGAAAAGGGAGTAACTTCTTTCTTATATACACCTACAATAGTGTATGTTACCTCTCCAATGGACACTTTATTTCCCAACACCCTATTAGTCATGAAAAGCCTTTGTGCTAGACTATCACTGATTACGGCAACTTTTTTGCCTAATTCATGCTGATCTTTACTCAGGAAGGTACCCTGAAGCATATGTATATCTATAAAATCAATGAGATTCTCTCCGCAAAGTACCGAATAAACTGCGTACCCGGAATTTCCTGTCGTTATATAAGCCTCCGTTTCATTTAAATAGGAGACCCTTTCAAGGGGATAATTTACCATGTTCTGAATTTGTTTATACTTTATCGTCCTATCGTCAGCAACCTTTAAACTATTTATATTGATCTCAAATCTTCCGCCGTATTTCTTATCATAGTCAGCCTGGAATCCTTCAACCATACTGTTTAGCAAAAAGACCAAACAAAATAAAATGGACATAGTAGTAATCAGCTTCTTAATGGAGTATCTATTTAATTCATTTGATACATTTGTCTCGTTCAATCCACTCACCTCAATTTAACCTGAAGCCCATTTGAAAGAGCTTTAGTACTGAACTTAACTATTTTTTCGTCCCCGTTGAACCCTACTCCCGTTATTGCACTATAGAAATCGTTCTCCTCTGCAATGTTAACCTCCTGTTTTACAACATACATTTCCTTTCCCAGAACTCCATCTCTCTCTTTCAGAATAAATATGTACTTTTTTCCAGCCTCATCAATAATGCTGCTTTTAGGTACAAGAGTATCGTACTGTGTGCTTTCTTTTCTCACTGACACATTCAACGCCTGCCCTATTTCAAGCTTATCTTCCGTATCATTTATATAAGCACTAAATTCATATAGATTTTCTTTCGGGAGGAACTTCTTTTCTTTAACTTTCTCATTAAAACTTAATCTTTCTTCGTTTGGTGTATAAAACTCCACAGTATCACCAACTTTTATTTTACTTGCGGGTTTAATATCCATGGTCCACTTAGCTGCAACTCCTGACTGCTTTTTTACTATTTCAAATAGTATCTGTCCGTTGCTTGTCGTGGCTCCACTCTGGATGGGTATACTTTTTACTGTGCCGTCTACAGCAGCTTTTAGAACTCCATCTGATGGTACATACTTTTTCATTTTTTGCAGCTCCAGTCTACTGACTTCCAGCTCTGCTTCCATTTCGGCCAGGTCTATATTGTAATTGTCACCGGCTTTAATGCTTTCGTCCTCTTTCTGCTTTAAAATACGCTGCTTTTTTTCATAATCTGCTTTTGCTTCTTCCAGCCTGTCCTGTGCCTCAATCACACTCGCCATGGCTACTGCATCCATTTCATATAGTTCCTTTTGGTATTTAAGCTCCTTTTCAGCTTTTTGGACAGCCTTATTTGCTGCATCACAATCAGCTCTGTACTGTTCAATATCTATAGTCTGAAATCCGTTTTTATATTTCTTCAGCTCATTTTCAAGCTTTATAATATTAAGTTCGGCCTTCTTCATTTCAAGCTGAATATCCTGCGCGTCAACAATAGCCAGTGTTGTTCCGGAAGTAACCTCTTGCCCCTCCTGAACCTTAACACTTTTCAGCCTCCAATTGCCATATGCATAAACAGTCTCAACACTTACGGGAAAAACTTCTCCCTCAGCAGTAATTTCATTTGTAAGCACCCCCACAGAGGGAGTGTCACATTCTACCTCCGGCAGCAGAAAATTATTTATAGTGCTGGAAAAGAACGTCAGCACCACGATAATACATATAAAAATTACTGCAGCCTTTCGGATTACCTTTTTTCTATTTATTAACTGTTTTTCGGTTTGAATGTTTTCCATTTTTCCTCCACCACCCCAAAAATATATCAAATTAATTTACATTTTTACCTTTTACTTGATTCCTGATAATTCTATTCCTTCGATTAAGTAATTCTCTCCATATAAAAATATAAGCAATGTCGGGACCATGTACAGTATCCCACAGGCAAAGGCAATCCCTATTTCCTGACTGTTTATTTTGGACAGGAATATAGACAGAGGGTGCATGGTTTCGTCCTTTAGAAAAATAAGGGGCTGTTCAACCATGTTCCAGTTATCTATGAAAACCAATATGGCCAGCGAAGCTGTTGCACCCTTGCATTGGGGCAGCAGAATGGAGGAAAAGGCTCTCCAATACCCTGTGCCGTCTATTTTTGCGGCTTCGCAATAATCATCCGGTATATTTATCATAAACTGTCTCAGCAGGAATACCCCAAAGGTGGAAAAGACCCCCGGAAAAATTATTGCCCAATAAGTTCCCATCAAATTCATCTTATCCAGAATGATGTAGTTAGGAACAAGAGTAACCTGAAAGGGCATCATCATTACTATTATGTATATAAAGAATATTTTATCGCTGAAGGGGAATTTCAGCTTTGCAAAAGCGTAGGCTGCCATAGTTGCCACAATAATTTGTCCCAGCATAATAGGTAAAGTGACTGCAACCGAATTCCAGAACATAAGAAGAAATTTTGGCTTTCTTAGCAGTACGTTGTAATATTGCATAAAGCTGACCCCATCTGGGATCAACGAAAAAGATATTTCAGGTTTTTCACCCTCGTCTAAAGCTGTCTCACTTACAGCACTATAGTTTTGTATTACTTCATGGCTTGACATGAACGAGTTGGAAAGCATATATATTACAGGAAAAAGAAGTGCTCCCGAAACACAGATTATTATCAGATATTTTGCGAACCCTTTTATTTTGTCAGCCGGTTTGACCAAAACAGTATTTAATCTGTTCATGTTACATGCTCCTTCCGAATCTGGCTTCTATTTTGAAAAGTATCAGTACCAGCAGGGCTATTACAATGGCCATAATAAAAGCTGCTGTTGTAAGTCTCTCATAGGACAGATTTAAAAAGTTATTATTCATAAAGTGCTGAAGCATGTAGATTTTAAGACTTGGATAGCTGCCGCCCAGAAGATACGCTTCCCTGAAAACCTTAAAGGAATTTACAATGGACATCATAAAAACGAAAAAGCCTGTAGGGATCATAAACGGAATGATTATTGCTTTCATACAGGCAAGGTTACCTGCCCCGTCAATCCTGGCTGATTCGTAATATTCCTTAGGAATGTTGTTTAAACCTGCCAGGAACAATATTACGTTATAACCGCAATTCTTCCATAGATATAGCAGAACCAGCACCCACATCGACTTGTCACTTCTTATCCAGTCAATGCTCCCGTCAGCTCCAAGTTTAATTAAGATATTATTGATAACACCATACTCATTAAACAGGATATTCCACACCAGTATCACAGATGCAACAGGTATTACCAGCGGAAGTATAAAAAAACTTCTAAATATTGGCAGACCTTTAATTCGGCTATTAAGGAGTATTGACAGAGAAAAGGACAAAAGCATTATAAGTGGAACACTTATTGAATTAAATATAACGGTATTCCACGATGCCAGCCTGAAGGAATTACTGTTAAAAAGGTCTACAAAATTTTGAAAGCCAACGAAATCAGCTCCGCCTATTCCCTGTGTAAAACAGTAGTACAGGCTGATTACAAAGGGTACTGCCAGGAATATGGCGAACCCGGTCAGACTGGGAAGCGCAAATAAAAAACCTGCTAAGGCTTGTCTTGTTTTAAGTTTTGTATGTAACACTTTCATTTCTCTTCCTCTTCATTTGCAATTGGCTTATTACGTATGAATTTTGATATAAATTCATTTTATTGTTTTACCACAATAATTATATAATACCTTTACAGTCATATCTATTCTTTTATGTGAATAATTGTTAATAAACAGTAAACTTTATTAAAAAAGTTACATATCAGCCGGTTAAACCCCTTGATATGCAACCTTTACTTTATGTGTCTTTATCTGATTAAATAAGTAGAACATCCCATAGTGTAAAACTCCGACCTTACATATTATTAATATGTAACATCAATTGATATATCTCGTACCCTGCAAAACCAAGAATAATTAAAAAAATACCTGCAGCATAAAGTCCCCATGCTGTATGACTGTTAAAAGGATTTATTTTTTGCTTCTCCTCATCAAACATTCTTTTGTATTTTTCTCTGCGTTCCCACCAATTATATACGCAAAAGCACAATAATAGCACTGCAGCAAACAATCCGAAAATAATTTTTCCCATACATACTCCCCATCTCAAAAAATATCTTTGCTTTCCCGACGGTTAAATAGGATAACCGCCGGGATATTTTTCCAATACTATATTATCATATATATTTAATTAAGTCTTATAAAACCTCTTTTAAAAATCTCCCTGTCAGGGAGGCTTTCACCTTTGATACCTGCTCAGGTGTGCCTTCGGCTACAACAAAACCTCCACCACTGCCACCTTCCGGGCCCATATCAATAATGTAGTCTGCTGATTTTATCACATCCAAATGGTGCTCGATAACTAGAACCGTATGTCCGTTGTCTACAAGCTTAACCATGCAATCGATAAGCTTCTGAATATCCGACAGGTGAAGCCCGGTGGTAGGCTCATCAAGTATATACAGATTATGGGCACCCCTCTTTATCTTGGATAGTTCATAGGCCAGCTTGACTCTTTGCGCCTCCCCGCCGGATAGGGTTGTAGAGCTCTGACCAAGTGTCATATATCCCAGACCTAACTCATTTATGATTTTCAGTTTATGTTTCAGGTATTTGTTATCCTTAAAGAAGTCCATCGCCTCTTCTGCTGTCATCTCCAGTACATCAGCTATACTTTTTTGTTTGTACTTTATTTCTAATCCTTCATCTGAGAAGCGCCTTCCTTTGCAGACAGGACAAATAGTTTCGATATCGGCCATGAATTGAAGGTTTGTAACTATTATTCCATCTCCTGCACAATGCTCACACCGTGTACCATTTGCATGAGTGAGGCTGAAATCGATTTCACTATACCCACGGCTAACAGCCTCGGGCAGTCTGGCGAAAATTTCACGTATTTTATCGTAAATGCCTATATAAGTGGCAGGATTTGATTTACTGTTCCTTCCGATGGGGGATTGGTCGATGTTTATGACATTGTTAAGCAGTTCGGCTCCAAAAAGGAAATCATGCTCTCCCGAAACGATTCTTGCTCCTGTTTTATTCACCTTTAGCTGCTTAAACAGTATTTCATTAATCAATGAACTCTTTCCAGAGCCTGAAACACCTGTAACGCAGATAAATACACCAAGAGGAATATCAATGTCAACATTTTTAAGATTGTTTTCACGGGCTCCCTGAATAGATAGAAAATGGTCTCCCAGGTTCCTTCTTGTCCCAGGAACCGGTATTGATGCTGCGCCAGATAAATAGTTACCGGTTACGGATACCTCCGAATTCATTATATCCTCCAGTGTGCCGCTGGCTACTATATTACCTCCATGGACACCCGGCCCCGGTCCGATTTCAATAATGTGATCAGCACTTCTTATTGTATCTATATCATGTTCCACAACAATAACGGTATTACCTATATCCCGCAGCTTTTTCATGGTATCTATAACCTTCTGGGTATCCCTGGGGTGAAGGCCAATGCTGGGCTCATCCATTACATACAGCATACCCATGAGCTCACTGCTGATCTGTGTAGACATTTTTATTCTCTGCATCTCTCCGCCTGATATACTGTCGCTTCTTCTGGACAGGTTTATATAATGTAGTCCAATATTTATCAGCAGCTCTAATCTTGAGCTTATTTCCCGGATTACCGACTCACCTACCTCCCTTATATCCTCCTCAAAAGTCAACGACTTAAGAAAGTCCAGAAGTTCAGGAAGCTGCATTCTGCTCATTTCATCAATATTCTTCCCTCCGACAGTTACCTGAAGCCTTTGTTTCTTAAGTCTGGCCCCGTTACATTCCGGACAGACCTTTTCTATCATACATTCCTTGATGAAGTTCGGTTCAAAGGCTTCGCTTGTTGAAGTTTTCCTGATGTAGTGCTTATACCAGCTTTCCAGATCGTTTACAAATCCTGCAAAAGGTCTAGCCCTTCCAGTTATCCAGTTCTTTTTGGTGGAATAGGGTGGCTGCACCATCTCTACCAGCTCGCCTTTTGAACCATAGAACAAAAGCTCGTGAATCTCCTTCGGGAGATCTCTAAACGGAGTATCCAGACTGAAATTATATTGCTGTGACAAACTGTACATAATTACCGACCTATAGCTATCCTTGCTGTTTGGACTGAAAACTGTATTTTTAAGAGCTCCCTTATTTATACTCTTTTCCGGGGAAACTATTAAAAATCTAGGCTCCACAACATATGACATTCCTACCCCAAGGCAGGTGTGACAGCCACTGGCTGGTGTATTGAAGGAGAAATGGAAGGGCTGCATTTCACATAAGCTGAAATGATGCTCCGGGCAGCCAAAATTTGTGTAAAACTCCCCGTCAACTCCTCCTATAACCTCCGCCTTTATCATGATGTCTTCGTCAAGTGCTAGCATTGCAGCCTCTATTGACTTGGTCAGCTGAATATATGTATCGATTTTTAGAGTGAACCTGTCTATTATAAGCTCTATCTTATAGCTTTTAGTTTCATCTAATTCTTTCTTTTCGGCTAATGAGAAGGGTTCACCATCAACAAGCAGCTTTTTAAAACCTTTCTCCCTCAATTGATGAAAAGTGTAATCATAATCCTCACCAAAAATCTTATAAACCGGTGCTCTAAGCTCAACTACTGTTCCGGCAGGAAGAGTTGAAATATGCTCAGCCATCTGTGCTGCCGACAGCTGCTTAAGCGGGTGACCGCACTCGGGGCACCTTCCTACCCCGGCAGTAGAAAACAGAAGTCTTAAATAGTCGTGAATATCTGTAACAGTACCAACTGTTGACCTTGGGTTGTTATTCCCCTTTTTCTGTTCTATGGCAATAACAGGAGATAAGCCCCTTACATAATCCACCTTTGCTTTTTTTAACTGGCTTATACGGCTTTTAGCAAAGTTCGATATAGAGTCCAGGAATCTTCTCTGACCCTCTCCATAAATAACATCAAAGGCCAATGAGGATTTACCCGAGCCGGATACTCCCGTTATTACAGTCAGTTTATCTCTTGGTATCTCAACCGATATATTCTTTAGGTTATTCTGCTTTGCCCCGGATATTTCAATATGTGTTCTGATAGACATGTTTTTGCTTCCTCTCTTTTCCATATTATCTTTTTGAAAATAACATTTTAACATTGTTGTCCTGAATTTCATTTTTAGTTATGGCGCTATAAGAAGGTAACCCTGCTCCTCCACCGCCAGCTTGCTTTTTGGAGTTATTCGAATTGTTTGTGATACTCTTTCAATAACACCCTTGTCAGCAAGATAGTCAAACATGTTATGCAGGAAATGACTATCGGCATTAAAATGCTTTGCAATAAGAGTTGTAGTTTTTATCTCATTGTCACTCATAAACTCAATTACCGGCTTTTTAAGAATATCAAGCTTGCTTTCCAAATAGTTGTCAATATTTTCAATAGCAGTTTCAAGCTCTTCCCTGCTGAAGTGGTGTGACATTGCATCCTGATAAAAAGTTTTTATTAGTTCTGGATTAAGAGCCTGTGCCTTTTGTATGGACTCCCTTGAAGCAGGCTCCCCTGCCAGGCATAGTTCCATGTTGGCTATAACTTCTGCTGCTTTCAATACATAATATTGTGTATAAATCGGGTCTTCTCTTGCTGTTAACCATTTCTGGCACTTCTCATAAATACCTACAAGTTCACATCCCATCATAAATGCAGAAAGAGCCATATCATCACTACCCACGATTTTTATATCCTCAAAAAATTCGTATAAGCTGTCATCTGTGGTGTATACGATTTTTCCCTTTGAAAAATACGCTTGTGAGAATGAGCCCCCGATGTCTTTTTCCATGTATCTTCTGAAGGAACTTCTGGTAGCTATACCAAGATTAATAAGAATGTCGTTTTCAATAATAGAGTAGCTATAATTCTTTAGGTTTTGATCACGCACCACAATTGCCATATCAATATCACTTTTTTCCCAAACCACATCGTAAGCAACACTTCCGCACACAATTACGGCTATTATGTTCGGGTCATCCTTTATCTTGCCGACAAAGCTGTCTACCGCCTCATTAAACTTTTTCTTCAGTTCAGCCTGCCTTTTTTCGTCCATATTTATATACCTTCCCTTCGTAGCATTTACTACTCTTGTTTAGTGCTCCCTTTGAAAATATCTAAATGAAAAGATTGTTATTATCATGCGGGTTATTGTATGATTATACTTAATCGATTTGGTAAAAACAGGACAAAAATTGCGAACATCAGTTTTATAACAAGACGATAATAGATGTTCACCGTAAAGCTTACCTTTGAACCGAGGCGTTATATTATAAGACAGGAGCATTGGCCAATATGGATAATTATCTTCTTCAGATAATAAACGAAACTACCGAATTCATAGAAAGTAATCTGCTTGAGCCTTTAAATCTGGATGACATCTCTGAAAATGTTAATGTTTCAAAGTTCCACCTTCTAAGGATCTGGAAGGGTGCTACCTCCACAGGTTTGATGGAATATGT
>JAEYWA010000191.1 GCA_023431385.1 Bacillota bacterium
AATTCGATACTTTTTAAGAATAACATCATACTTCTTCTCTATTTCTTCTTTGGAAGAGGCTTTAGTGACTCCCAAAATTTTTCTGGCTTCCTGCAATGTATATTTCAAATAAACCCCTCCTATTGTATCCTAAACAAACAGTGTAGATCTACTCTTTTGGCTTCATAGTTGGGAATAATAAAATATCTCTTATTGAAGCCGAATCAGTTAAAAGTATTATTAATCTATCAACACCTATGCCCAATCCACCTGTTGGAGGCATACCATATTCCAGTGCTGTAACAAAGTCCTCATCCATCATATTTGCTTCTTCATCGCCGGAATCTCTCTTTTTAACCTGGCTAACAAACCTTTCCTTTTGATCTATAGGATCATTAAGTTCAGAATAAGCATTTCCCATTTCACGACCGGTAATAAAGAACTCAAATCTCTCAGTTAATTCGGGGCAATCAGGCTTTCTCTTTGTAAGCGGAGATACTTCTACAGGATAATCATATATAAAGGTCGGCTGAACAAGATTGCTCTCTACAAACTCTTCAAACATCAGGTTGAGAATTTCACCACGGGACATTCCCGGCTTTACATATACTTTCTTAGCTTCGGCAGCAGCCTTGGCTTCCTCATCGGTCTTAATGGTATCAAAGTCTACCCCAGAATATTTCTTAACGGCTTCAATCATTGATAATCTGTTCCATGGCGGAGTCAGGTCTATATCCTGTCCCTGATACATTATCTTAGTTGTACCCAGAGTTTCCATTGCAACAGTGGAGATAAGATTCTCTGTGAGCTCCATCATACCCTTATAATCAGTATATGCCTCATATACTTCCATCATAGTGAATTCAGGATTATGCTTTATAGACATTCCTTCATTTCTGAACATTCTTCCCATTTCATAAACTTTTTCCATGCCACCTACAATAAGTCTCTTAAGGTATAACTCAGGTGCTATTCTGAGATACATATCAATATCCAGAGTGTTGTGATGAGTTATAAAAGGTCTTGCAGTAGCTCCTCCCGGAATGGTGTTCAATAAAGGAGTATCAACCTCTAAGAAACCTCTGTCATCCAGAAACTTTCTTATAGATTTTATTATCTTACTTCTCAATATAAACGTATTTTTTACTTCAGGGTTTACAATAAGGTCAACGTATCTTTGTCTATATCTTAAATCAGTGTCCTTCAGACCATGCCACTTTTCAGGGAGAGGCTGAAGTGATTTTGATAGCAATATAATCTCTTTTACCTTTATTGATATCTGACCCATATGAGTCTTAAATATTTCACCCTTTACTCCGACTATATCTCCAATGTCATATTTTTTAAACATCTCATAGCTTTCATCCCCAACTTCATCCTTCCTGACATAGAGCTGTATTCTGCCATCTCTGTCCTGTAAATCACAGAAGCCAGCTTTACCCATACCTCTTTTGGACATAAGTCTTCCAGCAATTGATGTATTTTGCCCTTCCAAAGCTTCAAAATTATCCAATATATTTTTAGTGGAATCAATTACATCATATTTTACTATTTTAAAAGGATCATTATCTTTTTCCTGTAAATCCTTTAGTTTTGCTCGACGTACCCTGAGTATTTCGTTTAGGTCCTGTTCTCCATTTTGTTGATTACCCTGCAAATTTTCTTCCGACATTTATATCATATCCTCCAGCTATTTCTATTGATTTATTATCTTATAACACAAGGGTGTTTAAGTCCTCCACTTGAAGATGTGGAAACATTTATTGCTTCGTTATAACGCATAGGTTCAGATAAAATTTTTCGGCTGTAGAAAAATTTTATTACCTCTGCGCGTTTCAACGGGGGGAGTTATGTGCCCGTCGCCTGAAACTCCAAAGAGGTACCGCCGCCTTTTGTAGTGGGGCGAGGACCCATCTATAGCCTCGTTATAAAAAACAGTTTACATTTCCAATGTAAACTGTCAGTATAATTATATATTAGTTTAGCTTTTAGTGGCAACAAATAATTGTAACATTATTATCACTACTTTGATATTTCAAGTATCTTAAATTTTATAGCACCGTCAGGGACCTGTACTTCCACTATATCGTCAACTTTATGTCCCATTAATGCAGCACCGACAGGTGATTCATTTGAGATTTTAGACTTCAGCGGATTGGCTTCAGTAGAACCAACTATCAAATACACAACTTCTTCCTCAAATTCAATATCAAAAAGTCTAACTTTTGCTCCAAGACTGACAACATCAGTTTTAACATCGTCCTCATCAATTAATCGAGCATGCTTGAGCATTGATTCAAGCTGAACTATTCTTCCTTCAACCTGAGCCTGTTCATTCTTTGCCTCATCATATTCCGAGTTTTCTGATATATCTCCAAATGAAAGTGCCTGTTTAATTCTTTCGGCAACTTCCTTCCTTTTAGTCCCTCTAAGAAACTCCAATTCTTCTTCTAACTTTTTCAAGCCTTCGTAAGTTAATACGACTTCTTTTGCTGACATTTGAAGCCCTCTCCTTTACCGTTAATTTTTTCTGCTAACCCTTGCACAATTAAAGAGTATTCTGTCTTTATATCCTTGTAATTATGCTGATATATTCATTTATTTTGCAAATATAGAAAAAATTTAAGCCTTAGGTCAGCTGTTTGCTAACTTATTATAAATTACATATAAAATAATGTCAAGAAGTCAATCTCCAATATTTTACAACTGACCAAAGCGTTTTCAGCAGGACTGGGCTTGCATACTCTGTATAGACGTAGGAAGTGATTTATTTTAGTGATTTAATCGTGTTTCTACGTTATATATTAAAATATGCAGTCTCTGTTTTTTTAGACCTGCCATAATATTTTTAGTATCAAGATGAGGATAGTTCTTTATCCTTCAGAATAACATCATGAGCTCCGCCTTCCTTGATACTTGTCGCAGAAACAAGTGTAAGTCTGGCCTTTTGCTGTAGTTCTGAAACTGAAAGCGCACCGCAATTACACATTGTTGATTTTACCTTGTGTATTGTAGTATCCAGATTGTCTTTAAGCTTTCCGGCATACGGCACATATGAATCAACACCTTCCTCAAAGCCAAGCTTGGAGTCCCCACCCATATCGTATCTCTGCCAGTTTCTTGCACGGTTTGATCCTTCGCCCCAGTATTCCTTAACAAAGTTTCCGCCTACTTTTATTTTTCTGGTAGGACTTTCATCAAATCTGGCAAAATACCTTCCGAGCATTACAAAGTCTGCTCCCATCGCTAAGGCTAGTACAATATGATAATCATGCACTATACCTCCATCAGAACATATTGGGATATATACACCTGTTTCCCTAAGATATTCGTCTCTCGCAGCTGAAACCTCAATTACAGAGGAAGCCTGCCCTCTGCCAATACCCTTCTGTTCTCTCGTGATACAAATTGAGCCACCGCCAATACCAACTTTTATAAAATCAGCTCCGGCATTTACTAGATATCTGAAACCTTCCCTATCAACTACGTTACCTGCTCCAACCTTTACTTCACCGTTGTAGGTCTCTTTAATCCACTTTATTGTATCTGACTGCCATTCACTGTATCCGTCTGATGAATCAATACAAAGTAAATCAACACCGGCGTCAACCAATGCAGCCACTCTTTCCTTATAATCACGAGTATTTATACCTGCACCTACTATAAGTCGCTTACTTTTATCCAGTAATTCATTAGGGTTTTCCTTGTGACTGTCGTAGTCTTTTCTGAAAACCAGATATACAAGCTTCTGAGTATTATCTATTATCGGGAGACAGTTCAGTTTATGCTCCCAGATCATGTCATTTGCCTCTTTAAGTGTAATGCCTTCCTGAGCATAAATCAGTTGAGAAAACGGGGTCATGAATTCATGAATTTTTTGATCTAATGAAGCTCTGCTAAGCCTATAGTCTCTGCTTGTAACTATTCCCACAAGCTTGCCTGTAGGTGTTCCATCATCAGTTATTGCTATAGTGGAATGCCCTGTTCTTTCTTTTATATCAACTACATCTCTCAATGTATTATCTGGTCTTAAATTACTGTCACTTACTACAAATCCGGCTTTATACTTCTTAACCTTTCTAACCATTTCAGCTTGATTTTCTATGCTTTGTGATCCGAAAACAAATGAAACACCTCCGCACTTTGCAAGAGCAATTGCCATGTTATTATCTGAAACAGACTGCATAATTGCAGATGCAACCGGAATATTTAACTGTAATCCAGGTTTTTCCCCAATCTTATACTTTACCAGTGGTGTTTTTAAATCCACATTCCCTGGCATACACTCTTTTGTACTTAAATTGGGTACAAGAAGATATTCACTGAATGTTCTTGATGGTTCACTATAATAATAAGCCATTTTTTTCAAACTCCTCCTCGACAGATTCTTAATTTTCAAACTTAAAAAAATATATAAAATACCGGAATACATTTATTACGTAATCAGGTATTATCTATCATTATTAAAAGGCAAATGGCCATTAATGCTACGCCATCTGCCTTATTATTAACTATTTAAATTATTCAAATACTTTTCTTGGAATATATTTTTTAAAGGACTCAATCATTTTTGAATGTGGTTCAAAAAATACAAGAACTTTCTCTCCTCCGTCCTTTGCAGTAACAAGGAAGTATACATCCTGGGAATCCATAGTTGTAACAGCATTAATACGCTTTTTAATATTATCATAGCTATTGTTATACTGACCGCTGGTCATTTTGGCAACAATTTCAAAATCCTTGCAGTTACCCGAAAAGACTCTCTTTCTTTTTCTTTGCGCGATAATCATATCTATGTCAAGATCTCCGTTAGTAACTATATACTCGTATTCTATATTTCTGTTCCTTATAAACATATACGCGAGATAACCTATACCTACAACTAATAACGGTGCAAAAGCTTGTAAAAATTGTAGAGTTGTTAAAAACAGGATTACTATTAAAGCCGATAAAACAATACTTACAGTAACTAAGCCATCCGCAATCGTTTTCTTACGTTTTACAATTTTTTCTAAAAATATATCCAAGTAGACCCCTCCTGAGAAGTTTATCCTTCACAATTGAACTATGATTTTCATATATTCCATATAATTCATGGGTATATTTTATCAAAGCTTTTTATACATAATAATAAATTAATCAAATAATATCAAGTATTATTTTTAGGTTTTTATATTTATTTAAAGTTTATTCACAAATTTTAACCAGTTCTTATATTTTATATACCATTAATAATAATTTAAAAATAAAGAGGGTGGCTATGCAGGATCATAAGGTCCTCTGCCACCCTCTTCTTACTCATTTGGTTTTTAGTACATGCCACCCATTCCGCCTGGCATTCCACCTGGCATTGCTGGTGCTTCCGGTTCAGGTTTATCTGTAACCAGACTTTCAGTTGTAAGAACCATTGATGCTATGGATGCTGCATTTTGAAGCGCAGATCTTGTAACCTTTGCTGGATCTACAATACCGCTTTCTATCATATTAATATACTTTTCATTAAGAGCATCGAATCCAATACCCTTATTACTTGCCTTTATTTTGTCAACTATTACAGATCCCTCTAAACCTGCATTAGCAGCGATCTGTCTTACAGGCTCTTCCAATGCCCTCAATATGATCTGAACACCGGTCTTTTCATCGCCTGAAGCTGTTTCAAGTAATTTCGCAACATCAGGTATAACATTTATCAATACTGTACCACCACCTGCTACGATACCTTCTTCAACAGCAGCTCTTGTAGCAGCAAGGGCATCTTCTATTCTTAATTTCTTTTCCTTCATTTCAGTTTCTGTTGCAGCACCAACCTGGATTACAGCAACACCTCCTGAAAGCTTTGCAAGCCTTTCCTGAAGCTTTTCTCTGTCAAAATCAGATGTAGTATCTTCAATCTGTGACTTGATTGAAGAAATTCTGTTTTTGATTTCCTGCTGGCTTCCTGCACCATCAACAATGATAGTGTTTTCCTTCTGAACTATTACCTGTCTGGCTCTACCGAGCTGAGTCAGCTGAGTCTCCTTAAGATCGAGACCCAATTCTTCAGTTATAACTTCTCCGCCAGTTAATACTGCTATATCACGGAGCATTTCCTTTCTTCTGTCACCAAAGCCCGGAGCCTTAACAGCTACACAGGTAAAGGTTCCCCTTAACTTATTTACAATAAGTGTTGTAAGTGCTTCGCCTTCAATGTCCTCAGCAATTATTAACAGCTTCTTGCCCTGCTGAACTATCTGCTCGAGAATAGGGAGAATATCCTGAATATTTGTCAATTTCTTGTCAGTAATAAGTATATATGGGTCATCGAGTACTGCTTCCATTTTCTCTGTGTCAGTTACCATATAAGCTGAGAGGTAGCCTCTGTCAAACTGCATACCTTCAACTACTTCAAGGTTTGTACCCATGGTTTTTGATTCTTCAACAGTGATAACACCGTCATTTGTTACCTTTTCCATTGCATCTGCAATAAGTGTTCCAACTACATCATCATTGGCAGAAATAGTAGCAACTCTTGCGATGTCTTCCTTACCCTTGATTTTTTGGCTGTTTTCCTTGATTCCTGCAACAGCAATATCTACCGCTTTTTGTAAGCCTTTCTTTAATATCATCGGGTTAGCACCTGCAGCTACATTTTTCATACCTTCTCTGATTATAGCCTGAGCCAGAAGAGTAGCGGTAGTAGTACCGTCACCAGCTACATCATTGGTTTTTGTTGCAACTTCCTTTACTAACTGAGCACCCATGTTTTCAAATTTATCTTCAAGTTCTATTTCTTTTGCTATAGTAACACCATCATTTGTAATCAATGGTGCTCCGAATTTCTTATCCAAAACAACATTACGACCTTTAGGTCCAAGAGTTACTTTAACAGTATCTGCTAATTGGTTAACACCTTTTTCAAGTGCACGTCTAGCTTCTTCACCAAACTTTA
>JAEYWA010000232.1 GCA_023431385.1 Bacillota bacterium
TGACTACACAGTAACAAATGTAACCTGGAATGAAGCATTCACAGGAGGAAAATTCAAAGCAGGTCAAGTATATACTGCAACTGTAGAATTAACCTCAAAAAATGGGAAGGAATTTCAGGCAGCAGCATTTACACCAACAGTAGCAGGAGCGGCATCAGTGGGAACAACTACTACAGCTGGAACAGGAGTTGGCAATAAAGTTAGCTTTACTGTAACCTATGCAGCAACGGGAGCATTAGCAGTAGATAGCATAGCGGTAAAAACTCAGCCAACAGACCTAACGTACACAGCAGGTGAAACTTTAGACTTAACAGGAATAGTAGCAACACTTACATACAATGATACATCAACGGAGGATGTTGCTTTTGGAAATTTTGGGGCAAAAGGAATAATAGCAAGTCCTGCAAATGGAACAGGAATGGCAGTGGCAACGCATAATGATATTCCAGTAACAATAAGCTGCAATGGTCATAATGCAACTACAAATAAGTTGACGGTAACAGCACCAGCCAATCCTGCAAAGAGAATAACAGCCTTTAACTTTAACGGATTAACTACAAATGTGACTGGAACAGTAAATGAAGCAAGCAAAACAATATCTCTGACAGTACTCTACGGAACAGATGTAACAGCACTGGTTCCTACAATAACGCATACTGGAGTAAGCATATCTCCAGATACAGGAGTGGCACAGAACTTTACAGCACCTGTGAAATATACCGTAACAGCGGCAGACGGCTCAACACAGGAGTATATTGTATCAGTAACAGTAGCAGCAGATATAACAGATGCAGCAGCTCCAATAATAACTGCTCAGCCACAGGGCATAACAGTAAATGTTGGTGATACTGCTATACTATCCGTAGTAGCAGAGACTGCGAGCGGAACTTTGAGCTACCAGTGGTACAGTAACACCACCGACACGACAACAGCTGGTGCCATTAGGATAACTACCACTACTGAGGCTGCAATTCAAATTTCAACAAACAAAGTAGGCACTACATACTACTTCTGTGTAATAACAAACACCGACAACAGCAAGACTGGAACAAAGACAGCGACAACACAAAGTGTAATAGTTCCAGTAACTGTAGCATTAAACACATACTCATTAACCTACACAGCAGGGGCAAATGGAATTATAACAGGATTAACGAACCAGACGGTAGTGCAAGGAGCAAGTGGTTCGGCAGTAACAGCCATATCAAATAGCGGGTATCATTTTGTAGAGTGGAGCGATGGTGTTAAAACAGCAACAAGAACAGATCGCAATGTAATAGGGAACATTGCAGTAACTGCAAGTTTTTCTGCAAATACAAACACAGGTGGAAACACAGGTGGAAACACAGGCGGGAACGCAAGGGGAAGCACCACAACTACTCCTGTAGTAGAGTCAAAGCCTGTGCAGACTGGAGTTGTAACACTTGTCAATGGTAAGGCTGATACATCAGCCACAGTAACAACTACAAAAGTTGATGGTAAAACAGTAACCACTGTAACTTTTGATGACAAAAAAATTGAAGAAAAACTTAAAACGGAATCAGCAAAAAGTATAATTTCAATCCAGGCAAACAGTAACTCGGATGTTGTAGCTGGAAATTTAAATGGTCAGACTGTCAAGAACATGGAAGACAAGGATGTAGTTCTTGAAATTAAAACTGGTAATGTAACCTATACAATACCTGTATCACAGATTAACATCGAAAGTGTATCACAACAATTTGGCACACAAATAGCTCTTAAGGATATCACAGTAAGCATAGCTATTGCTAATTCTTCAAAGGACACAGCCCGAATAATACAAGAAACAGCAGACGAAAACCATTATCAGATAGTGGTTAAACCAGTTGATTTTGAGATAATTTGTACAAGTGGAACTAAGTCTGTAGAAGTATCCAAATTTAATAGTTACGTGGAAAGAACAATAGCTATATCAGATGGAGTAGACACATCAAAGATAACAACAGGAGTTGTATTAAACAAAGATGGTAGCTTCTCACATGTTCCAACTACAGTTGTGGTTGTTAATGGAAGATACTATGCAAAGATAAACAGTCTTACAAATAGTACATATACAGTTATCTGGAATCCAGTAACCTTTAAAGATGTTGAAAATCACTGGGCTAAAAGTTCCGTTATCGAAGTTGGCTCAAGATTAATTGACAGTGGTGTAGGAGATGGAAATTTTGCTCCAAATAGGGCAATTACAAGAGCAGAGTTTGCATCAATGATAGTAAATGCGCTAGGATTAAAAGGCACCAAATTCCCAGATAAATTCAGTGATGTAAAAAAGGGTGACCCATACTATTATTACATTTATACTGCATATGAATATGGAATACTCTCAGGGTACTCAAACGGAAAGTTTGGAACAAATGACTTGATTACCAGAGAACAAGCAATGGTAATGCTTTCAAAAGCTATGAAGATTACAGGAATGGATGTAAGTGTGTCACAAGAGGATATTGTAAATCAATTGAAGCTCTTTAAGGATTCAAGTAACATTTCTTCATATGCACAAGAGGGAGCAACAATCTGTATTAAAAATGGTATTTTTGGAGGTAATGAAGGAAATATTACTCCGAAAGATAGTTTTACCAGAGCAGAAAGTGCAACCGTAGTTATAAACCTTTTGAAGAAAGCAAAACTTATTTAGAAAAACCACTAAAAATGCTGAAGCAGATTTCTCTGCTTCAGCATTTTTAGGTGTATAGGAATTTATATATTTTCTATTTATAAATGTGTTTATATAACTAAGGTTGAGCTAGTACACCAGAAAGTTCAATGCAGTTAAATTCCTAGGCTCAGGGTTTGAATAGGGGATTCCCCTTTCGGTGTAGCAGGGGTGCTCAGAAACACAAAGTGTTTCGTCGAAGGGCTTGCCTTATTTAATCTTCATACAGGTTACCACTGTTTTCTTTATTTAGTGTCCCATCCAATTCAATCATCAAAAATTTGGTCAAAGCCGTAACTACCGGCCTGTACCTCATTCCTTTCGGGACAACAATTAACTCACCTTCATCCACTTTGATCATACCCTCATCGATTTCCAGATGGAATCTGCCTTCAATTACATAAAAAAGCTCATCTGATTTCTCATGAACGTGAAAGTCCAAAGTACGGTTTTCTACATTTACAACACTCAGGACATGGCCGTTAAGTTGTCCAACCTTGTCATATATGTATAATTTACCGATTGAGTCTACGGTTGCTTTAA
>JAEYWA010000247.1 GCA_023431385.1 Bacillota bacterium
AAATTCCTATATTCGGGGTTTGAAAAGGGGATTCCCCTTTCCGGTGTAGTGGGGGTGCTCAGAAACACAAAGTGTTTCGTCGAAGGGGGCAGTAGTGCCCCCTAGCGAACAAGATAATTTGCGAGCAAAGACAGAGTAATTAGAACGGGCACTAAACAGCTTTGCGAAGAAAATTTCTTGTTTCCGGTTGTTAAACGTTACCTGTTTTTACCATAGTATGTGAGAAAGCAATTAAAACCTAACATAAAGCTGAAAATGATCATATAAAGGAGAAACTGTATGGAGCAATTAAAAAGCGTCATTGATATGCTGAAAAAAGTAAATTCAAAAAACTGTTCGGTATTGGACTCATGCAAGGAAGATAAATTACAGCAGGATATGGAGTATGAATACCTCTTTAAGGAATATTGGACGGCTGATCTCAGAATAAAAAACATCATTATACTTTTGGAGGCCATTGAAAAGGAATTAGAAGCAGTGAGTTAGCAAAAAAATTGATAAATAAAATAAATCAAAATTTTAGTTGTAAAGCAGTCCTTAATTTTACCTAATATAGTGACATGGGAAAAACACAATATATTGAGTTGTTTCTATTTCAATAATCAAGATGTATTAAATTTCAAAAAGATATATTCAAAATGCCCAAAAGAGTTATTTTAATATTTCGTTTATAAAAGGTAGGACAAATGAAAATTACAGAACACTACTTTAATAAAAAAGCGGGTAAGGCACTTGCTAATATGGAGACTGAGACTGTTAAACCGTATTCCTCAAGTATGGAATATATAGAAGATGAATTGAAACTGTTGGATTTGAAGCTAATATTGCACCTACAGCTCAGCATTGAGACAGGAACCTTATACTCAAGTACTCTGGGACTTATATCTGCTGAAGAAATATTTACTTTGCTTGATGGTTATGGTATATACGGCAGTGACCGGGAACAGTTAGAGAAGCAAATACGGCAAATGGACCGACAGATTACCGAAAGACTCCATATGGGAAGAAAACGGGGGATATACAATTCTATCCAAAGACTTTCTGATTTATATGGGTTTGGACCATTCGAGAAATTCTGCATAATAGCATGTCTGGCACCTGAGATCAACCCAAAATACCAACGAATCTACGGATACTTACAAAATGATACAGACATAATAAAGCCTAGCATTGACCTTGTTTCACGAATATTTCCTCTTGAGGAATGTGAAAGATATCTGGTCAGAAGTGTTTTTGACATTCAGGCTCCGCTAACAAAATATCTTATGGATCAAGCAGGAGAGCTGACTGACTACAGTACCCCCATGATCACCAGGCACTTGAAATTGGATGATTGGGTTGTCAACTATCTGTTTGATATATGGGTAATAGATGCTCAACTGGCACAGGTGGCTCAGCTTATTCAGCCGGAAGGTAAGCCATATGGGGAAATGTCATTCAATACAGAACAAAATCTTGGAAGGTCTTTAAGCCATAGAATTTCTCAGTTCATTGACTATTACAGGGGTACAGGCAGAGATAAGCTTAAGAAAGTGTTCTATTTCTATGGCCCAAAAGGTGTGGGTAAAATCGAGCAGGTTAATGCTATTTGCAACTGTTTGGGCTTGCCTCTGATTATAGTGGATATGGAGCGAATGCTTTTGTCTGACTCATTCGAGGAATCATTGAGGCGAATAGAGCGCCAGGCCTTGATAAGCAATGCAGCTATCTGTCTTAAGAACGCTGATTTGCTACTAAATGAAAAAGGACTTCAGAATAAACTTGATGAGCTACTTCGGGTAATACAAAATTCTATACACTTGACGTTTATTCTTGGACAATCCGAATGGTATCCAGCAGGTACAAACTATGATTTTTCCTTTATAAATGCTGAGTTTCCCTGCCCTACGGGTACAGAAAGAAAAAAAATCTGGGAGCAATATAGCGGACAGTATAGTTTGGGTAATAATGTAGACCTGGACAAACTCTCTGAAAACTTCAGATTTACCCAGGGGCAGATAAAGACTGCACTCAAGCTCGGAGAAAGCAGCTCTGTATGGAATAGTCCTGAAAACGGCCTGATTGGGAACGATGAGCTATATAATTCCTGTTATGCCCAATCCAATAAAAAGCTGGGGAATTTAGCAGCCAGAATCAAGGCACTATATACAATGAAGATGCTTGTGCTGCCTGAGGAACAAATGGAACAGATGCAGGAAATATGCAACCAGGTGAAATACCGCTCATTGGTATATGAAAAATGGGGCTTCGAGAAAAGACTGTCTCTTGGAAAGGGTTTGAATATTCTTTTTTCAGGTCCTCCTGGTAGTGGAAAAACAATGGCAGCTGAAGTAATTGCAAATGAAATCGGCCTAGAAATCTACAAAATCGATGTATCTCAAGTGGTCAGCAAATACATTGGTGAAACCGAGAAAAATCTGGAGGAAGTCTTTACTGAAGCCGAAACCTCAAATGCCATACTCTTTTTTGATGAGGCTGACGCCCTTTTTGGAAAACGTTCTGAAGTAAAGGATGCTCACGACAGATATGCAAATGTGGAGATAGGCTATTTGCTGCAAAGGATGGAAGAGTACGATGGAATTGTAATTCTGGCCACCAATTTGAATCAAAATATAGATGAGGCCTTCCTCAGAAGATTGCATTTCAATGTTACCTTCCCGTTCCCCGACAAAGAGCAGAGAAAACTGATTTGGATGGGTATCTTCCCGGCAGGTGCACCGGTTGACAAAAATTTAGACTATGAATTTTTGGCTGAAAAATTTGCACTGGCAGGAGGAAATATTAAAAATATTGCTTTAAATGCGGCTTTTTATGCGGCCCATTCATCCTGCAGCATAAGCATTAAGGAAATAATGCAGGCTGCTAAACGGGAATACAAAAAACTGGGCAAGACATTTTTAATGTCAGACTATGCCCCATATTATCAACTTATTGAGGTGAAGAAATAATGGCTGTTGAATCGCGTACAGTAATAAGAGATGTTAGTGCAAGCCTGAAAGCCCTGATCAAGGCAAATGTGCCTGAACTAATGGATGACAGCTATATCAGCTTTGGCTCTCCAAGCGATATAGATTCATCAAATGTTAATTTATCAATGTGCTTATATTACCTTACTGAAAGCCCAAGTATGAGAAACAGTGAAAAAGAAGCTGTGGGAGATACCGACAGGTTTTACAGTCCCCCTGCATACCTCGATCTGTTTTACTTAATGACACCCTATGCAAAAGATAGGGATACAGAACTGCTCATACTAGGAAAGCTGTTTCAGCTGTTTCACGAGCACGCAGTTCTCAGCGGAGATGATCTGAAAGGGAATCTTGCTGCCTGTGGTAACGAGAAAATAAGAATATCCTACAATAATCTATCGCTGCAGGATATTAAACAACTATGGGAGGTGTTTCCGGGAAAACCGGCTAAGCTTAGCTTATCCTATCTGGTTTCTCCAGTAAGACTGCCTTCTGAAAAACTCTTTACAATACCAAGAGTTCTTGAAAAAGATCTCAATGTTCGAAGAATATAAGTTTTATAGGTTCTGAAATAAACAAACGGAACCATAAAAATCAGTTATAACAAGGAGGACTTGAAATGCCAAATTATTTATCACCAGGGGTTTATGTAGAGGAAGTTTCCAGCGGAGTAAAGCCGATTGCCGGTGTAGGAACCGCAGTTGGTGCTTTTATTGGAATTGCAGAGAGAGGTGTAATCGGCAAAGCGGTATTGGTAACAAATTGGAGCCAGTATGTTAATGAGTTTGGGGGTTTTTTACCGAATGCTTACCTTGCATATGCAGTTTACAATTTCTTTGCTGAAGGAGGTACATCCTGCTATGTAGTAAGAGCTGCTTCACCGGATGCAAAAAATGCGTTTGCGGTAGTAAAGGATACGTCCGGTGAGAACCTTCTACAAATAAGTGCCCGTTCGGAAGGCGACTGGGGCAACAGACTTTCCTTTACGGTTGAGGAGCCATCAAATGGGCAATTAGCTGGATTTAAGCTGACTATCAAGTATAGTGAACTCTCTTCTTTCAGCGATGAGTATGTTGGTGAAGAGAAAGAGGGCGAAATAGTTGAAGTCTTCGACAATTTGCTCATATTCAATTGCGAAGAAAAGGTAAATGATATTTCATCATTTGTTAAAGTAACACCATTGGTTGACCTTAAGGTACTGGAAAACCGTGATAAGAAGCCACAATATACCGAGAAGGACAAATCAATAGATCTTGATAATGGAATTAATGGTATATCAATGGTTGAGTATCTTGATCCAACTAATAAACAAGTCGGAATACATGCATTTGATATCATTGATGATATCAATATTATGGCCGCTCCAGACATAGCAGACATGATCGGAAGCCGTAACATTATTCTGGAAATGCTCAATTATTGTAGATTAAGAAAGGATTGCTTTTTCGTAGCCGATCCTCCACACGGATTATCACCACAAAGTGTCAAGGACTTTAAAGAGGGGGCAGGAGCTTTCTCAGGTAATGCCTTCAATAGCTCTTATGGTGCGTTGTATTATCCATGGGTATTCATCAATGATCCGCTGACAGGAAAGAAGAAGCTTATCCCGCCATCAGGTTCGGTGGTTGGTACTTATGCGTATGTTGATTCATCAAGGGGCGTTCACAAAGCTCCGGCTGGGACAACAGACGGTTATCTTGACACAGTTGTAGGAGTGGAGAAGATTGTAACCAAGGGTGAGCAGGAACTTCTGAACCCTATTGGAATAAATGTAATCCGTTCTCTTCCCGAAGGTATTTGCATCTGGGGAGCAAGAACCCTTTCTTCCGATGCTGAATGGAGATACATAAACATCAGACGCTTAATGATGTATATTGAAGAATCAGTTGATAAGGGAAGCCAGTGGGTAGTCTTCGAACCCAACGAACCGTCACTGTGGGGCAAAGTAAAGAGGAATCTATCTGCGTTCCTGACAAGAGTATGGAGAGATGGTGCTTTATATGGATCTACACCCGAGGAGGCATTCTTTGTTAAGGTGGATGAGGAAAACAATCCTCCTGCCGTAAGAGATGCAGGGCAACTTGTAATTGAAGTTGGTATAGCTCCAGTTAAACCTGCAGAATTTGTAATAATCAAAGTCAGCCAAAAGACGCTGACAAAATAACAACAGAGAGGAGATTAAACAATGGCTACAGGTAAAAGAATTGATCCATATAGAAATTTTAGATTCAGAG
>JAEYWA010000058.1 GCA_023431385.1 Bacillota bacterium
GGTTAGCAAGGTTACTGGATATTCCTGTTTTACCGGCTTTTATTGAGCAAGCTGTGGAAGGGGCCGAGAATCGTTTGGTATTTGGAGAGCCAATTATTGTGCCAAAAAACTGCCGGAATTTTGATACTTATAAACAATTGTGGTTGGAAAGAGTAATAGAAGCACAAAACCAATTAGTGACTCTTACAGGACTTCCAGCAAGAGCTGCAGTACTTGATGAAGAACATAAAACTAGAAAAAGATTAAAACCAAATAATAGATAATAGGCTAATTGCTTATTTATCAATTGGATGAATTTTAATCATGGAAATATGATACGACTAAAGTTTTACTGTAATTGTTCTAGTACCAACTCGGAGAGGATTTTAATTCCTCGATGTATATCCTCTAGTGCTGCATTGGAATAGGATATACGTATATACTGATTTGAGCGCAATTCGTATAAATCTCCTGGATGGACAAGAACCTTACGATTTATTGCTTTTACAAAAAGCTGGTACATTGAGATTGGATGATTCAACTTTAGCCATATGAAATATCCGCCTGTAGGGATATTCCATGTGGCGATCTCATTAAAATACATATTTAGAGCAGCAAGTGCTGTATCTCTTCTTACTTTAACTTTTTCTCTTAAAACGTTATTATGTTCTTCATATAAACCACTGGAGAATAATTCAGCAGCAACATACTGGGATAGGGAACTTGAGCCATAGTCAGACTGCATTTTAATGTCAGCAAGCCTTGTAATAACCTGTTCCGGTCCAACTATCCAGCCAATTCTAAGACCAGGACTCAAGTTTTTTGAAATGCCTCCAATATATAAAACAAGACCATTTTTATCAAGTGCTTTCAATGGAGCAGGTGGGGAGTCTTTAAACCAGATTTCCCGGTACACATCGTCTTCGATTATTGGCAGTCCTTCCTTCTCACATAAGTGAATCAATTCTATCCGATTTTCCAGAGGCATAACTGTTCCTGTAGGATTATGGAAAGTCGGAATAGTAAATAGTATAGAGCCCCGTTTAGATTTATGCTTTTCTGACAACACCTTCAGATTAATACCTGTTTCTTCATATGGGATTCCTGTTAATTGCATTCCAAAGGATTGAAATGTTCTTAGTGAATACAGATAGGACGGCTTTTCCAGATAAATAATCGAATTGGCATGCAAAAGACCAAGGGAAATTAGTTGTAAACCTTGTAAAGCACCCGAGGTAATTAAAATGGATGACGGTTCTGCTGAAATTCCGATAGTGTTTAAGTAGTTGCAAATTTCTTTCCTTAAAAATATAGATCCTCTTGGTTCCCCATACCCGAACGGCTGCGATGATACAGATAACTTCTTTAAAATTCCTTGTATTTTTTCTTGCGGGATCAATTCTGAAGAAGGTTCACACGAACCCAGTCGTATCATGGCAGGGTCACTTTCGGCCTCATTAATTTTTTGAATAATCATATTGTTTGGTTGATGGCTTCCTGATGAAATATAACCGTTCCAATTATAGTTATGCTTCATTATATTCCAGGTATTGTTTATAATTTTTGTTCCGCCACCGGTATTGCCTTGAACAATTCCTTCGGCTGCCAATTCATCCATTGCTGCAAAAATCGTACTCCGGTTTACTCCGAGCACTTCAGCAAGAGCTCTTTGGCTAGGGATTTTTGTGCCAACCGACCATTCATTTAGTGCTATTTTTTCTTTGATAAATTCCACAATTTGTAGATGTAATGGCATTGGATAGGTTTTATCTGGTCTCCAATTAAATTCAAGCATTCAAAATCCCCCCTGTCATTTGAATTAAATTATAACATTTGGTTGGGTAAAAAACAACCAATTTGGTTGGAGACATTAATATTATTTTTAAGTATAATGACGTCATATATAAAATCTAGTTAATTACAAGAAAGGTATCAATCATGAATTCAATAAGAATTATAAGTGATGATGATGTAGAGAACATATTAGACCTTAAAAATACAATTTTGTGTGTGGAAAATGCATATCGACAGAAAGCTAACAATCATGCAACTTTACTACCGCTTATTTCTGCTGATTTAGTCGAGGGAATAGCTGATATGGATATTAAATCTGGAATTTACACGGCTGAGAGTTTATTCGGATTTAAACTCGTTGCCTGGTTCGGTGAGAATGAAACCCATGGACTTCCGGCTTTAACAGGAATAACAATGGTGTTTGATTTAAAAAACGGCTTTCCAAGAGCATTGATTAATTCTAGACACTTAACAGCAATGCGAACTGGAGCAGCAGGTGCGATAGGAATTAAATATCTTGCGAAGCAAAATGCAGAGGTTCTTATAGTAGTAGGAACCGGTCATCAAGCAGTCTTTCAAATCGCAGCAACCTTAACGGCTGTACCTACTATTAGGAAAGTTTGTCTATACCATCCGAGAAAGGGGGAAAAGGCACGATTACTACAAGAGTCCATACATAATAAATTAGCCCGGATAAGAAATGATAATTGCGACTTAAGAAACAGGAAATGGCTTCTAAGAATCGAAACAGTAGAATTTTCTGCAGTAAATAATATCGAATCAGCACTAAGTGATGCGGACGCAGTAATCACCATTACTCCTTCACGTCAGGCATTGATTAGAAAGGAATGGGTGAAACCAGGGACACATTTTAGCTGTATAGGGGCAGACCTTCCAGGCAAACAGGAACTGGATGAAGTTTTATTTAAAAATGTAAGGGTTTTTGCGGATGATGTAGGTCAGGCATCAAAGGTTGGTGAAATACAAACAGCAATAAGGTTAGGGATATTACAGAAAGAGTCGATACAAGATATAGGGAATGTAATAAATAATAATGAAAAGGGGCGCTTATCTAACAAGGATATTACAGTATTTGACAGCACGGGGATAGCTGTGCAGGATCTTGCAGTAGCGGATTATATTTTAAAAATAGCTGAAGAAAAAAATATCGGTAATATAATAAATTTATAAGGAGATTTTATTATGAAAGTAAGTGTATATACACTAAATTCATTTGCTAAAACAAAAGATGGAGGAAATGCAGCAGGTGTCGTGACTAATGCAGATTCATTATCGGAAGACGAGATGAAAAAAATTGCTGAAATTCTAGGATTTAGCGAAACCGCTTTTATATTGCAATCAAATGTAGCAGACTTTAAAGTGAGATTCTTTACGCCAAAGGAAGAGATTGATTTATGTGGTCATGCAACAATTGCAACCTTTCATACAATGGCAAGTCTGGGGTTTTTAAAACCAGGTACATATAAACAGGAGACCAAAGCCGGAATCCTGGGAATTGTAATTAAAGAAGATAACTCCATTATGATGAATCAACCAGTTCCTGTGTTTTCGGAAATTATAAATAAAGATGAACTTGCAGATTCATTGAATATAAAAGCTTCGCTAATGCCGGAAGATTTGCCGGTCCAAGTCGTATCAACTGGAATTCGGGATATTATGGTACCTGTGAAAAGTATTAAGGTTTTAAATTCAATAAATCCTGATATGGAAAAAATAAAAAAGCTTAGCCGAAAATACAATGCAGTCGGGTATCATGTTTTTGCTTTAGAATCCTTACATGGTGCTTATGCCAATTGCAGAAACTTTGCTCCGTTATATGATATTCCTGAAGAATCAGCAACAGGAACATCAAATGGTGCACTTGGCTGCTACCTGTATCATTATGGGAAAATCAACAACGAGCAGGCAGCAAACATTGTATTTGAACAAGGCTATTCCATGGGAAAGCCATCTGAAATCCTGGTGTCCTTAACAATAAAGGAAAATGAAATTTTCGAAGTCAAGGTGGGGGGGATTGCAAGGAATCTGGCTCTCAGGGAAATAGCGATTTGAGGGTGTGAACATACTTTAGTGTAAATGGAATAATCGTCCAAAATCATGACGATAATATTACTGTAGCATAAATCGGGCAACGCTGAGGAGCGACCCAACGCTTGCTGCGGCTTATACGATGAATGGCGAGCCCTGTTGTTCGCCGTTTTTCTTTTCATCGG